>NZ_DKTN01000008.1:0-37040 GCF_002473065.1 Limnobacter sp. UBA7229
AAGCGGTTTTCTGTGCGGAACAAGCAACCCATGCCGAGTTGGCCAGAAACCAGTCCGATTACTCAGCGTCTTCAGACCTGGCTTCGCGCGACAGCAGGCGCATCACGCCTTCTCCGGGGCTCAAACCCTCGAATAGCACAGAATTTACCGCTGCCGTAATCGGCATATCAACCCCCAATTCCGCGGCAAGCTGCTTGACCACCGGCGCACATTTCACACCTTCAGCGACCTGACCCAATTCTTTGAGAATGGTGTCAAGTGACTTGCCCTGTGCCAACATCAAGCCCACGCGCCGGTTTCGCGACAAATCGCCAGTGCAGGTGAGTATAAGGTCACCAAAACCGGAAAGCCCATTCAGGGTTTCCGCCTGGGCACCCAAGGCCACGGCCAAGCGCTTGATTTCGGCCATGCCGCGGGTGATCAGCGCTGCACGGGCATTCAGGCCCAATTGCATGCCATCGCAAATGCCAGTAGCCACCGCCATGATGTTTTTAACCGCGCCACCCACTTCAGCGCCCACCAGGTCGTCAAGCTCGTAAACACGCAAGGCAGCATGGTGAGCAGCACGCACCATGGCTTGGCGGGTGGGTTCGTCCGCGCTGGCAGCAGTGAGTGCGCAGGGCAAGCCACGCGCCACTTCGGCTGCAAATGAAGGGCCGGTGAGCGCACCGCCATAGTGCCTGCCCAACACCTCCTCAACCACTTGATGCGGCATTTGGCCAGTGCCCACTTCAAAGCCCTTGCACAACCACACCAGCGCAGGCCATTGCTCCATGGGCGCAATTTCAAGCAATTGCAACAGTGTTTGGCGCAACGCGCCCATGGGCGTGCCCAGCACCCAAAGTGCGTCGGGTTGGCCAAGCGCATGCCGGGCTGCGGCCGAAAAATCAGCCTGTACTTTCAGTGTGGGAGAAAGCTTGATACCCGCGAGGTAACGCGGGTTTTCGCGCTGGCTGGCAATGGATTGCAGCACAGCAGTATCGCGCCCCCACAACACCACATCATGCACATAGGACATGTGGGCAGCCACTGCGGTGCCCCACGCCCCTGCACCGAACACGGTGATGTTCATGCGCGCCGCCAATTACGCTGTGGTAATGATGCCGGAACCGTTTTGCTTGGCGGCCTGCTCTTGGGCTGCTGCCAAACGCTGCTGGTAAAACTGTTCGAAGTTGATGTCGGACAAATGCACAGGTGGAAAGCCGGTGCGGGTAATGAGGTCGGCTACATTGGCGCGCAAGTAGGGGTAGATCATGTTGGGACACAAAATGCCCAACAGAGGATCGAACTGCTCTTCAGGCACATTTGAAATTTCGAAAATACCGGCCTGCTTGCACTCCACCAGAAAAGCCACTTTCTCGTCGATTTTGGCGGTCACCGTTACTGTCACTTCAGACTCGAAAATGTTTTCGGCCAAGCGTTGTGCGCCCACATCCACAGCCACTTCAATTTTGGGCGGGTTTTTCTCGAGGAAAATTTGCGGTGCGTTGGGCAGTTCCAAAGAAGCGTCTTTGATGTAGACGCGTTGCATTTGAAACACTGCTTCTGAATTCTGTTCGGCCATTTGCTGGCTCCTATGGATTGAATAAATAAGGTTTGAATGAAATTAGCCGGGCTGCCCCAACAATGGCAAAAGCTTACCAGCACGGTCGAGGTCGAACAGGTCATCACAGCCGCCCACATGTGTGCTGCCGATATAAATTTGCGGCACAGTTCGGCGGCCGGTTTCGGCCATCATTTTTTCTTTCTGGGATGGGTCGAGATCAACCCGGATCTTCTCGATATTCTGCACACCGCGCTCGTTCAACAAGCGTTCAGCACGAACGCAAAAAGGGCACACCGCGCTGGTGTACATGCGAACAGGGGCTTGAATATTGCTCATGTGAATTCCTTGACTACTGAGTTTGCTGCAACTGGGTTTGCTTTTACTTGGCAACCTGCTTGGTGGCCTTGGGTGTTTTGGTTTTGGGCGCAGCATCTGCGGCGTCTTGAACCTTTTTAACCGGCAAGCCTGCTTCTTTCCAGGCATTCAGGCCACCGTCGAGAACAAACACGTCGGTGTAACCAGCCGCTTTCAACACGGTGGCGGCTGCGCCGGAACGTGCGCCGGTTTGACACAACACGATCAAGGGAGTTTCCTTGGTTTTTGCCAGGGTGCCCGCCTTTTCTTTCAGGTCTTTGATGGCCATGCGCCTGGAGTTGGGCACAACGCCCGAGTTGTTGACGAAGTCATCGTCTCGAATATCAACCAGGACCGCCTTCTTTTGATTAATTAAAAGTGTGGCTTGGGGCACGGTGACGCGAGTGCCACCACCTTTGGTCAATATTGGCCAAATCAACATGAGGCCAGAACCAAAGGCCAAGGCGATAAGCCAACTGTTTTGAATCAGAAATTCCTGCGACATAAATCCTGCAATGAGTGGGTCTTGATGGATTGGTCATTATATCCCCTTGAATCGAGGCTAAAATGGAGGTTTGCCTAATTAGACAGCAACTTAAAGGCCACAAACATGTACAAACTCGTATTGATGCGCCATGGCGAAAGCCAATGGAACCTTGAAAACCGCTTTACCGGTTGGGCCGATGTGGACCTGACAGACAAAGGCCGAGAGGAAGCCCGCAAGGCAGGCGACCTGCTGAAAGCCGAGGGCTATAGCTTTGACGTGGCCTACACGTCTGTTTTGAAACGTGCCATTCGCACCCTTTGGATTGCCTTGGATCAAATGGACCAGATGTGGCTGCCCGTGGTGCATGCCTGGCGCCTGAACGAGCGCCATTATGGCGACTTGCAGGGCCTGAACAAATCTGAAACTGCTGCCAAGTTTGGCGAAGAACAAGTGTTGATTTGGCGACGTGCCTACGCCATTGCACCCAACCCTCTGAAAGTGGATGACCCCCGGTTTGCCGGCAATGACCCCCGCTATGCCAGGCTGAAACCCGAGGAAATTCCACTGACGGAGTGCCTGAAAGACACCGTTGACCGTGTAATTCCTTTGTGGAAAGAAGGCATTGCCCCGGCCATTAAGGCTGGCAAGAAAGTATTGATTGCGGCGCACGGCAATTCATTGCGTGCGCTGATCAAATACCTGGACAACCTGAGCGAGGAAGACATCTTGCAGGTGAACATTCCAACCGCACGCCCCTTGGTGTACGAGCTGGACGAAAACCTGAAGCCCATTCGCAGTTACTACCTTGGCAACCAGGCCGAAATTGAAGCGGCCATGGCTGCCGTGAAAAACCAGGGAAAGGCCAAGTAAATACAGGTGCGTAACTATTCAAGGTTGATTTGTTCTACCCGTGGGGGGCTTGGCCTTGTGCTGGCCATGCTCGCCCTGAATGCCAGCGAGCCCGCCTGGGCGCAAAGCAGTGTGCGCGACCCGGCAGGTGTGAAGCAGGAACGCGACGAAGTACGCCGAAAACTGGATGCATTGAAAAAACAAATCAATGAAACCAGCGGTGAGAAAAAACAGGCCGCCAAAGCGCTTGGCCTGCTTGAGCAACGGCTTGAAAAAACCCAGACCCGCCTGAAAGCCCTTGACCAGGATCGGGATGCGCTGGAAACAGACATCCGAAAGTTGAGCCAGGAAGAAGCCCAGCTCCAAAAAGACCTGGAAAGCACCCAGGCACGCCTGGCTGAAGTGATGCGCAACCAGTATCGTCGGGTAGAAGTAAACCCGACACAGGCTTGGTTAGCGGGCAAATCGGCCAGCGAAGCTGCGCGCGAAAGCTATTGGTATGAGCGAATTTCTGCGGCTGAACGCGACCTGGCAGCGCAGCAAGCAGCGCAAGCTCGTGAACTCGAGTCCATTCGATTGGGGCTTGAGAAAAAGCAGGAGCGACTTGAAAGCACAATTGCGGATCAAAACAAGAGCCAGCGGGAATTGGTGGCTCAGCGCGAGGAGCGCAACCAGTTGATCGCTGACTTGAACTCGAAGCTGAAAAACCAGGAGCTTGAGCGCAAGCGCCTGCAACGTGATGAAGCACGGTTGAGCAATGTGATCACCGAATTGACCCGCGCCATTGAAGAGGCAAAACGCAAACAGGCATTGGCCGCGCAGCAGCAAAAACAACAGGCTCAGTCTGGCTCTTCACCCAAATCAACGGGGAAGGCCCCCAGCAAACCGGATTACTCCCCCCCTCCCCCCATGCCCAGTACGGGTGAGTTTGCAAAACTGAAAGGTCGGCTGGTGCTGCCAGTGCAAGGCACGGTGGCAGGCCAGTTTGGGCAAACGCGATCAAAAGACGGGCAAGGCCCGTCCTGGAAGGGGATTTTTATTGCCACCGAGGCGGGGCAAGCGGTTCGGGCGGTTGCGACGGGGCGCGTGGTGTTTTCGGAATGGCTGCGCGGATTCGGCGAAATTGTGATTATTGACCATGGCGACCAGTTTTTGAGCGTTTATGGCAACAATGGTAAATTAATGAAAAGATCAGGGGATTCCGTGAAAGCGGGTGACACCATTGCAGAAACTGGTAACAGCAGTGGTAATCTTGATACAGGTTTATACTTTGAACTAAGGCATCAGGGACAACCCTTCGATCCTATTTCGTGGACCAAAGGTCGGTAGGAATTATGCGTCAAAAATTGCGACAAATCAGTTTGGTATCAGTCGGTGTAGTGGCCGGCGTGTTGGTCAGCGTGGGTATTAGCGCGGTGGCCCAACGGCAGCAGCCCGAGGCCTTGCCATTGAGTGAGCTGCGTCAGTTCACTGAGGTATTTGGCGCAATCAAGAGTTTTTACGTGGAACCCGTGGGCGATGACAAGTTGTTCAACGGTGCCATCAGCGGCATGGTGGCCAACCTGGACCCCCACTCCAGCTACTTGGATGCAGAAGCGTTCAAAGAACTGCGCGTGGGCACGCAAGGTGAATTTGGCGGCCTGGGCATTGAAGTAGGTACTGAGGACGGCTTTGTCAAGGTGATTTCGCCGATTGAAGACACCCCCGCCGCGAAAGCTGGCGTGAAGGCCGGCGACCTGATTGTGAAAATCGATGACAAGCCCACCAAAGGCATGAGTTTGTCCGATGCGGTTAATTTGATGCGTGGCAAACCAAAAACCGAGATTCGCCTGACCTTGCTGCGCAAGGACGTGGAAAAGCCAATCGAGGTCAAAATTATTCGCGATGTAATTCGGGTGCAAAGCGTGAAATCAAAGATGCTGGACGATGGCATTGGTTACGTGCGCATTACGCAGTTTCAAGAACACACCGGTGAGTACCTGGTAAAGGCCATCAACACCCTGCAGGCCAAAACACCGATGAAAGGCTTGGTGCTGGATTTGCGCAACGATCCGGGTGGCTTGCTGAATGCTGCAGTAGGCGTTAGCGCCGCCTTTTTGCCCCAAAACACCTTGGTGGTATCTACCGATGGACGTACCGAAGACTCCCAACGCAAGCTGGTGGCAGGCCCTGAAGATTACCTGCGTGGCCGCGAGAAAGACTACCTGAAAGAATTGAGCCCGATTGCGAAAACCGTGCCCATGATTGTGGTGGTAAACGGCGGCTCGGCTTCTGCGTCGGAAATTGTGGCAGGTGCACTGCAAGACCATGGCCGCGCCAAGGTGCTGGGCACACAAACCTTCGGCAAGGGTTCGGTACAAACCATATTGCCTTTGAACAACAACACGGCGATCAAGCTGACCACGGCACGTTACTACACGCCAAATGGCCGCAGCATTCAGGCCAAGGGCATTGAACCTGATTATGTGGTGACCGAAACTCCCGAAGGTGACATTGTTGAGCGTGTTCGCGAAGCGGACCTGACCCGACACCTGAGCAACGACAAGGGCGAAGAAACACCGAGCTCCAAGAATTCGGACAGCAACAAAAACGCAGACATGAAGCCGATTGTGTTCGGCGAAAAAGACGACTATCAATTGCAACAAGCCCTGAATTACCTGAAAGGCAAGCCCGTGGTGCAAAACCGCAAGGCTGCACAAACGGCCAAGTCAGCCAAGTAAGCCGCCCCGAAAACGGCTTGAACGTGGAACTGAGAGACTTGAATGACGAGGAGTTACTTCGGTACTCCCGTCACATTCTTCTGGATGAAATCGGTATTGAGGGCCAATCGCGCATTGCCAGTGCCAAAGTGCTGGTGGTGGGTGCAGGTGGCCTGGGTTGCCCCAGTGCGCTGTACCTGGCCAGTGCGGGCGTGGGCACCATTTATATCGCAGATGACGATGAAGTTGACCTGACCAACCTTCAACGCCAGGTGCTGCACACCACAGGGCGTGTGGGCATGCCCAAGGTTGAATCAGCCAAAACCCACTTGAATGAACTGAACCCGTGCAGCACGGTTGTGCCCATTGCGCACCGCCTTGAAGGTGAAGAACTGGAGCAGTTGGTTGCGAAAGTGGATGTGGTGCTGGACTGCTGCGACAACTTCAAAACCCGCCACGCCGTGAACCGTGCCTGTGTGAAGTTCGGCAAGCCACTGGTTTCTGGCGCGGCCATTCGGTTGGACGGCCAGTTGGCCGTGTTCGAACTGAATAATCCGCAAGCGCCCTGCTACCACTGCCTGTTCCCGGAAGGGGACGATGTATCAGAAGTGCGTTGCGCCACCATGGGCGTGTTTGCGCCGCTGACAGGCGTGATTGGCACGCTGCAAGCCAGCGAGGCGCTGAAAATTTTGGCTGGCTTTGGACAACCCATGTACAGCACCCTGCAAATTTACGATTCGCGCAGTTGCGAATTCACGAAAATGAAAATTCGCAAAGACCCCAAGTGCGCTGTGTGCAATGCCTAGAATTTTGCGGTGCGTATGGCTTCAAACTGCCGAATGCGGTGTTTAACCTTACCGGTGAGTTGCCGGGGCTTGAACCCCAAACCAGGAAAGGTGATCCAGCTGGTTTGAATGCCGTGCCTGGCAGCTTGCTTCAGGTGCCCGAAGGTGTCGTCTACCAACAAAGCCCGCTTGCCTTTTAACTGGGTTTTCAGATTTGGCCACAAAATATTGGCTGGTTTGGGCCGCCAGGTTTGGTGAACCACCATGTCTTCAATCGCAATTACGGCATGCAGGTGCCGGTACAAACCCATTTCCTTGCACAGTGCCACAGCGTAAGCGCGGGGTGCATTGGTCAGCATAATGCGCAGGCCAGTCAGTTTGCCCAGGCGGTGGGGCACGCTACCATGGCGAGAACTCAATTTTTTCAAGCCCTCGAAACGATGGGTACTGGCCAAAAAGTGGTGCGGGTTGGTTTGATGATGGCGCATCATGCCCAATAAAGTTGCACCATAGCGAAGCCAGTATTGGGTACGCAACTCGCTGGCCTGCTGGGGGTCCAATGCCAAGTGTTCAGCCAGATAGCGTGTCATTTGCCGGTTGATCTCGGGCAGAATGTGGGTGGATGCATGGTGCAGGGTGTTGTCAAGATCAAGCAAATACACTTTGCCGGACAAGCCCGCATGGGGACGACGAATATAACGAATGCGCAAAACGAATGGACCTGAAGTTGAGTTTTCATCCCGAATTTTGTCAGGATACCTTGTGTCATTCTGACACCGCACTGCGGTGCGGTCTAGACAACAGTTGCCCGCCAGAGCTGCTTGAAAACCTCAGCAGGCTTTCTGCTTTGCTGGGTGATATTCAAAGGTCCCTGAATATTCGCAGTGGTGCGTTAAAGATTAACAGTGGTTTCAGGGCACATGCCTTGAATGAGAAAGTGGGCGGTGTGCCCAACTCGCAGCACTGCATGGGGCTGGCGGCCGATTTGGTATGCCCTGAATTCGGCAGCCCCTGCGATTTGGCATTGGCCATTGCACAATTGCCATGTGAATTTGATCAACTGATTCTGGAGTTTGGCAAATGGGTGCATGTGTCTGCTGCACCACTGGGCAAAATACCCCGGCGAGAGTGCCTCAGCATTTTCAACAAAGACGAAGGTTATCTGGAAGGTATTGTGAAGCGATGAATGTAAGCAAAAAAACAATGATCAAAATCAGCGCTGCTGCCCTGCTCAGCCTGAGCAGCGTGAGTAGCACTTGGGCGGCAGAGACCACTTGCAGAGGCATGGGCAAACAGGTCATTGATTCAGACCTGCGGTTCTCACTGACGCACAGTCAAATTCCGGGTGAACTGGCCATTAGTACACACAAAATGCGGGTGGCCGGTACACAGTACAAACTTGAATCTACTTCACAGGCCAAAGGCTTCCTTGCCCTGCTTTACTCGGGCCAGTTAACCCAGAAAAGTGAAGGGCTGGTGGATGCACAATTGGGCTTAACCCCCCTTTACTACGCCGAGCAACGTGGCAAAAAGCCAGTGGCCGAAAGCATGCTGAATGCAGAGACCCAGCAGGTGCTATTCAAGCGCAATGGCGAGTCTGCACCCTATGAAAAAGGGCTGCAGGACCGAATCAGCATGATTTATCAGATTGCTGCGCGTTTGCGCTGCAACGCCGACCTGAAAACGGGCGAAACATTGCCCATGCGGGTCATGAGCACCGGGCGCGTGGGCAATGAGGTTTTTGTTCTGAAGAAAACAGAAGATTTAACCCTGGACCTGGGCAAAGGCGAACGCAGGGTAAGTACCCTGCAATTTGAAACCAAACCTGAGGACGCAGGCGATGAAGTTGTGCGCATTTGGTATGCCAAAGATTTGAACTGGCAGCCTGCAAAAATAGAAATTCAGGATGCCGACGGCAAAGCCTTGACCCAAACCCTGATTGGCACGGGCACTTAACTGCTGGCAGGCACGCGGCGCAGCAAATTGGGATCTGCTTCAAGAATAGGCAAGTTGACCTGATGACGTTGCCCGCTGCGACGCATGACTGCGAAGGTTGGACCTACTTCCTCCAGCGTCCAACCGTTGGCCACTTCATCACCCACGCGCTTTGATTGCGCGGGCTGCCCTTCAATGGACATGACGGCAGCCCCCTTTCCTTCGCTGTTGGCAAAAATGCCCAACAAATTCACAGAGGGCGGCGTAAGACCGCCCGCGGTTTCAACGCCCATCAGCCGCGCTTCAGGCGACTGGTCGATTTGATAATTCGCCGAGGCCTGAGCAGGCATGGCAGGTGCAACCACAGGCGCAGGCGCGAACAACTTGATCAACACCCACACAGCCAGCCCCACTGTGCTCAACCACAACACCATTCTCAATCCCTGAACGAGTCTTGGTGACAAGCTGATCTGGGCAACGGGGTTTTTCAATGCAAGTTTCATGGGGCGAAGGGAAGTGACTCACTGGAAAGCATCATAACCCGCAAGATGGGCCAGATTCAAAAAAAAACCGGACAACCCGCGAGGGTGACCGGTTTTTAAGCCATGCTTCAAGGGTTGTCGGCAACTTGAGTTGCCCACACCCGAAGTATGCGCACGCAAGAACACCTAAGAAAGACCCTATTTACGTGACAAAGGTAAAGGTTTTACTGATTACCCGAAAGCAGGGGGATTTTGTGCGGCTTGCAACGGTGGTGCGGGCTGCTGTCAAATATTCATAAAATGGGTGTAACCTTCAGCAAGGATAATTCTGGATCTTTTCTACGGTTGTTTATGAAAAAACTAAATTCGCTTCAAGGCAAAAAACAAAACAAGGGTTTTACCCTGATTGAAATCATGGTGGTTGTAGTCATTCTTGGTATTCTCGCTACGCTGGTGGTGCCAAAAATCATGGGACGTCCCGACGAGGCCCGCGTGGTTGCGGCCAAGCAAGACATAGCTTCGGTGATGCAAGCACTGAACCTGTACCGCCTGGACAACAGCCGCTACCCGACCACCGAACAAGGGCTGCAAGCCTTGGTGACCCCCCCGACCACGGAACCCGTGCCACGCAATTACAAGCAAGGTGGTTATTTGTCGCGCCTGCCGGTTGACCCTTGGGGCAGCAACTATCAGTTTTTGAGCCCTGGCATTAATGGCGAAGTGGATGTAATGAGCTTTGGTGCAGATGGCAAAGCCGGTGGTGAGGGCGTGAATGCCGACATTGGTTCCTGGAGCCTCTAAGCGGGGGTTCACCCTGCTTGAATTGCTGGTGGTGATCGTCGTATTGTCGATCGCCGCCGGCCTTATTGTGGTGCGCGGCACACCCGGCGATTCCAATTACCTGGAATCAGACGCCAAAAAACTGTCGCAACTGCTGCGCATTGCCCAGCAGGAATCTCTGTTGAAATCCAAAGACATTCGCTTTGTAGCCGGTGATGAGGGCTACACCTTCGAAGAATTCACAGGCAGCCGCTGGGTACCAGTGACTACGGAACCCTTGCTGCGCCCCCGCCTTTGGGACAACGGCCCCTTCAAGGTGACCTTGATTAACGAGGGCCTTGAAAACAAGTTCCTGACCCTGGAAAGCAGGACTGGCCTGAAACGCCAGGCGATTGTGCTTCAACGCAACCGAGTGCAGGTGGTGCTGGAAAGCCAGGCCAGTGGTGTATTCAAGGTCAGCAAACCCAGCACCACAGTGCTGAACAGGGCCAGCCAAAGCCTATGAAGCAGCAGCGCGGTTTTACCCTGATTGAAGCGCTGGTGGCCATGACCATTATCGCGGTGGCCCTGATTGCCTGCCTGAAGGCAGCCGGCAACTTGAACATTCAGCAAGACGAGATGATCAAGCGGCAGTATGCGCAGTGGAGCGCAAAAAATGCTGCCAACTACATTCGGGTTTCCGGCGTGTTTCCGAGTGCGCAAACCGCGCAGCAATCCTGCCCGCAGGGCAATTTCCGATTTGTATGTCGGGTGGAAATTTCCAACACTCCCAACCCGAATTTCAGGCGGGTGGAAATTCAGGTGCTGGACGCCTTCGAGGGCGACCAAGGCAACCAGCTGGCTCGCTTGGTGATTTTCTTGAGCAGCGCGCCATGAATAAAAATGCCAAGGGTTTTACGCTGCTGGAAGTTCTGATTGCATTGGGCATTGTGTCGGTGATTTCGATTTTGTCCTGGCAGGGTTTGCAGGAAGTATTGCGTTCGGCCAACCGCGTTACAGAGGTGGACGAGCAGATTCAAACCGTAGCCGCTGTTTTTTCACAGTTCGAAAAAGACCTTGGCGCGCTGGAGTTGACGCTGGACACGCCCACCCCGGAGAGCGATTTGATTGAAGTGACCGGCAATGGGCTGCTGATTCAGTTTACCCAGCGCAACACCAGCGAACCTGCCTACCGGGAGCGTGTGGAATGGGTGCTGGACGGCACCAATTTGCTTCGGATTGCACGCCGCCAGCCAAACCCGGAGCAACCCTCGATCTGCGACCCGATTGCCACCCGGGGCCTGCAAGTGCGCCTGTTGCGTGAACCCGGCGGGTGGAGCAGCCCTGTGACATTCGGCAACCATGTTGTTCAAGAACGCACAGACCTTGAATTGCAAGGACCCGCATTGCAGCTGAACAGCGGTACACCGGCACAGCGCCCGCCAGAAAGCGGCGAAGGTGAAACACCGGGCACACCGGAAACAACTGAAGGACAAGCGGTACGAAGCCTGGTGCGGGCGGTTGAAATCAGCTTGACCCAACCCAACAACCAGGTCGTGACGCAGGTGTTTTTAACGGGTGGGGTGTACTGATGAGATCAACGCGAATTCGACCACAACAAGGCGCGGCCGTGGTGATGGCATTGTTCATCGTGGTGCTGTGCACATTGGCAGTGAGCCCTTTGATCTGGAACCTGTTTGCCACTGCAAAAACCATTTCAGTTGCAGCAGCACGCGACCAGGCCGATGCGGTTAGCCGCAGCGGTGTGGATTGGGCCAGGGTTATTTTGCGCGAAGATGCAAGAGTGTCCACCACCGACACATTGACCGAACCTTGGGCAGTGCCCTTGGCTGAAAGCCGCATCAACGAAGGCTTGATGCGCAAGGAAGAAAATGCCACCGACAGTGATGATCGGGAAGTAGTATTGACCGGGCGAATTGAAGATGCACAAGGGCGATTCAACCTTCGCAACCTGGGTGCTGACAACCCCCGCCAACAGGTGTGGCTGGCAGGCTTTACCAAACTAAGTGACCTGCTGAGCGTGCCTGCAGACCAGCGAAACTTGTTGGTTCAAACCTTGAGCACCATGTTCATGCCCAAACTGGTCAACCCTGAAGAACAAGGCATTGATCCGAATGCCCCGCGCATTGAGCCCGCTTTGCGGTGGGAAGAGTTTCAGGGCAAATACGGCATTACTGAAGAAACCTGGAACCAGCTGCGGCCCTATGTGGCCATTTTGCCCAAAGCCAGTGCGGTGAATGCCAACACTGCATCTGCCGAGGTGCTTTACGCAGTAGTAGAGGAAATGAGCTTCAGCGATGCTCAGCGATTGCTGGCCCAACGTGAAAGGGTCACTTTCCGGAATGTGGCGGATATTCGGGCTGCACTGAATGCAAATGTGACCATAAACAATGATTTAATAACCGTGAGCAGCAATTACTTTCTCGTAGAAGGCACTGCGCAGGTAGAGGAGGCGTTGATTCGGACCCGGGCTTTGCTTGAGCGACGAGACCAGCGCGTGTATGTGATGTGGAGACAATAATTGAATAACAACCAACCCCTGTTGGTGATTTGGTGGCCCAAGGCCCTTGACCAAGCCCGTGCCGAAGAGGAGGGCCGCATGATCCGGCTGCGCTATGAGGTGCTGGCGCGAAGCGGTGACAAATTGCACGGTGGCGAAGAGGCCCTGAACAAACTACCCAAAGACCTGCCTTGCCTGGTGTTGGTGAACCCCACCGAAGTGGGGCTATTTGCTGTGGTGCCTCCCAAGTTGACTGGCAACAAACTGAAAGAGGCGCTGCCCTTTCTGGTTGAGCCTTACCTGTTGAACGAGCCCGAAGAAAACCACGTGAGCCTGTGGCCCAACCTGCCCAAGCACTTGGGTGGGGCAAAGCTGGCTGCCGTGCTGGGAAAAACACGTGCACGCAGCATTGTCAGCAGCTGCGCACAACAGGGCTTGAAGCTGGCAGGCCTAAGCTGCGAGACATTGCGGGAACGCACTGGCAACGAGGGCGCTGCATGGCTGAGCGGGCAAGACTTTATTTTGGTAGATGGCATTGATACGCCCTTGCTGACACCCACTGCCCAGGCAGCCGTGTTGAAAGTGATGCTGCAACGTCGATTGCAGCAAGCCGGTGCCCCCGTGATTGAATTGAACAACACAGACTACACCTGGTTGAGCAGCCAGGTGGACGGGGCCATGGGCGAGAATAAAATACGCGCCAATACACGTGCACCCATCGAGCCTTTGCCGAGGCTGTTGAACAAAAGCCTGCTGAACGCAGACGAACTTCGAAAGATGGGCATGCGCCCAATGGCCAACCAGGCTGGCTTGCGCAAGCTGCTTACCCCAGCCTTGGCCTTGATGGCCGTTGCGGTGCTGGGCCTGAATGTACTGGCCTTAAAAATTGAAAGTGCCAATGCAGCCATTGAAACCCAAATTGCCGAGAGCTATGCCCAGGCCTTGCCCAACACGCCCATGGTGGCCGACCCCTTGTTATTGATTGAACGTGAAAAACGCAATCTGAACGCTGGGCTGGACACCAGCAATGCCCAGGGCGCAAGTGCCCTGCTTCACGAGGTGGGATTGGCCATGGAGCTGGCGCCCTTTAACAGCATGGTCGATTTTGCCTGGGCTGAGAACACACTGAGCGTGCGGTTCAATGCCAATATTTCTGAAGACCAGCAAGGCGCCGCCTTGCAAAAACTGAAAGCCCGAAGGCTGGATGCCAAGTGGCTGATCGGCGCGCAATCCAACTTGCCTGTGCTGCAAGTGAAGAAGGGAGCGGCGCGATGAAACCCAATGATTTGCTGAACAAAGCACAGGCCCAACTGGACCAGCTAAACAGCAGGGAACGAAAACTGGTGACGTATGGCGGCGCATTGGCAGCGGTGCTGATTGCCTGGTTTGTACTCATTGAACCTGCACTCCTGACCATACAACAAGGCCCCACCAACCAAGCCGCGCTGGTGGACAAGGCAGGCCAGGTGATGCGCGCTGCGCAAGACCTGGAAGCCCTGCGAGGTGCACGATCGCGCGTTGTAGTGCCTGAAAGCGATTTGCAGGCACGCCTGCAACAGCTGCTTGAAGAACAGGGCATAGCCGAGCAAGCCACACTGGTGCGCACCGAGGAAGGCGACATTCGGGTGGAATTCGACAATGTCCCAGCCAGTGGTTTTCTGGCCTGGATGGCGCGTGCCGAGGCCATTTCCAGCATCACCTTGAACCAGGCAGAGGTTGAGAAAGTGCAAGCCGGTGTGTTGAAAGGTTACGTTACCTTGTTGCCAGCCAGCCAAGGAAACACAGGCGCCCCCCAATGAAACGTTTGCGTGGGTTGTGGCCGTTTGCCTTGATTGCCCTGGCTGTGCTGGTGTGGAACTACCCGGTGTATGCCGTATCGGGCAGCATTGAATCTGCAAGCGGCGGCAAGGTTCGGGTGTTGAGCAGCCATGGGTCGGTGTGGGCTGGGCAAATGCAGTTGGGCCTGTCCGATGGCGCGCGGGTATATGCCATTCCAGAGGCTTTGGCCTGGCACCTTCGACTGGGTGGCGATGCAAGCTGGCTGGGAATTGAAATAACACACCCGAAATTCGTACAGCCTTTGCATCTGGGATTCACCGGCGCAGGTATTACTGTGAGTGGTGGCGAGCTTCGCATGCCCGCAGCCTGGCTGGGGGCAACAGGTGCGCCCTTCAATACCATTCGACCCGAGGGCCTGTTGCAGTTAAGCTGGCTTGAATGGCAAAGCGGCAAGAGCATAAATGCCACGCTGAAATGGCTGGATGCCCAATCGGCGCTGGCCAGTATTCGACCCTTGGGTGAATATGTCATCACCGTGACAGGAAATCCTGATACAAGATTAGACATGACACTGGCGACCAACAAAGGCCCCTTGATGCTGGAGGGAAGTGGTCAGTGGACGAACGGACAACGATTTGTATTCAATGGGTATGCCAGTGCACAAGAACGCAGCAAAGATGCGTTGACAGGCCTGCTCAGCCAGATGGGACGACTTGAAGGCGATCGCTATCGCTTGGGTGTATTTTGATGAAAGAAGCAAAAATAAAAGGAACAGTGAGCTTGAACACTGCACGCATGGGACAAATGAAACGCTCGTTTTTGAGCATTGCACTGGCTTCGATGGGCTTGGGACTGGGTGTTGCAGGCCATGCACAAAACCTGAACCTTCAAAGCACAGCGCGGGTGCAAAACAGTCAGGAAGACAAGTTTGCATTGAACTTTGTGAATGCAGACATTGACGCCGTGGTGCGCGCAATTGGTTCGTTCACCAATCAAACATTCGTTGTAGACCCCCGCGTGCGCGGTACGATTTCGCTGGTTTCGCCCCAACCATTGAGCGCGGCCGATGCCAAGAATGCCCTGCTGGCTGCCCTGCGCCTGCAAGGTTTCACGATTGTTGAAAGCGGCGGCATAGCCCGCGTTTTGCCTGAAAACGATGCCAAGGTGCAAGCCGACAGTGTAGACCCCCGCAAAGCCATGAGCCAAAGCGGCAATGCGATCGTGACCCAGGTGTTTCAGCTGAACTACGAATCGGCCACCGCGCTGGTGCCAGTGCTACGCCCTTTGATTGCGCCCAACAACACGATTGCTGCCTACCCCAACAACAACACCTTGGTGATCACCGATTACGCAGACAACCTGCAACGAATCGCCCGCATTATTGCCAGCATTGATGGCCCATATTCAGGCGACCTGGAAGTGGTGCCCCTTGAGCATGCCCTGGCAGTGGATTTGGCCGCCATTCTGGGCCGCATGCTGGATGAAGGCAACAGGGGTACGGGTGCCGCGGTGGATGCGGGTCAACGATTGTCTGTGATGGCCGACCCGCGCACCAACTCGCTGTTGCTGCGTACGCCGAGCAAAGCCCGACTGAATCTGGCGAAGGCCCTGATTGCAAAACTGGACCAACCCACCAAACAACCCGGCAATGTGTGGGTGGTGTACCTGAAAAATGCCGAGGCAGCCAAACTGGCGAAAACGTTGCAGGCTGTGCTCAGCAGCAGCCCGATTTCCGACAACAACAGTTCTTCCGGGCTAAGTTCATTGTCTGGCGGCGGCATTGCTGGTGGATTGGGAGGTGACACCTCCAACACCAACAACAGCACACGCAACATAACCAACGGCAGCGCTGGCCTCGGTGGTTCCAGCAGCCTGGGGTCTTCGCTGGGTGGTGGCACCTCCAGCGGGCAATTGAGTGCCGCTTCGGGCAATGTGGATTTAAACAACGGCGGCATTGTGCAGGCCGACCCATCCACCAATTCGCTGATTATTACCGCACCCGAACCGATTTACCGCAACCTGCGCTCCATCATCGAAAAGCTGGATGTACGCCGCGCACAGGTATTCGTAGAGTCATTGATTGTTGAAGTGTCCACCGACAAAGCTGCCGAGTTTGGCATTCAATTTCAAGGCTTGTCGGGCGTGGGCGCCGACGGTGTACGCGTCATTGGTGGCACCAACTTCAACGACCCAGGTTCTGGCAGCAATATTTTGGGTGCAGCCACCAACCTGGGCTCTGTGGGCCGCGGCCTGAACATTGGTGTGATTGACGGGCAAGTGAACATTCCCGGCATTGGTACCATTTCCAACCTCGGCTTTTTGGCCCGTGCGCTGGAAAGCAAGGCCAACGCCAACATTCTATCTACTCCAAACATTCTGACGCTGGACAATGAAGAAGCCAAAATCGTGATTGGCCAGAACGTGCCTTTCATTACCGGGCAATTCACCAACAGCGGTGGCAACGGTGCAACCGTTAACCCATTCCAGACCATTGAGCGACAGGATGTGGGCCTGACCCTGCGTGTAAAGCCGCAGGTGTCTGAGGGCGGCATCGTCAAGCTGGGTATTTTTCAGGAAGTCAGTTCGGTGGTCGACAGCACCAACGTGTCGGGCATTATTACCAACAAGCGATCCATTGAAAGCAATGTGCTTGTAGAAACAGGCAACATCATTGTGCTGGGTGGATTGGTTGAAGACCGGGTCACCGGCAACGAAGAAAAGGTGCCGGGTTTAGGCGACGTGCCGTTTTTGGGGCAATTTTTCCGCTACGACAACCGCCGTCGCCAGAAAACCAACCTGATGGTATTTTTGCGGCCTGTTGTGGTACGCAACGAGGACCAGGCTCAAAGCATTGTGACCAACCGTTACGACTACATGCGCCAGTTGCAACAGGAAAACCAGCCCGAGAGACGCTTTGGCTTGCCCAATATGGAGGCACCTGTGCTGCCCAGCCGCCGCCCAGCCGATGTGGCACGCCCCAATGCAGTAGCGCCTGCCGCTCAAAACAATGGCGATGCAATCAACCTGACGCCAAGCAACCGAATTCTGGTGATTCCCCGCGCCGGTGAAAGCAGCAGCAATTCGAACGTAGGACCGAACGGCGGACGCATAGTTCGGGGTGAAAATGGCAACGCCGACATGGACTCCAACTTGGGTACAGCGCCCACCGGGGGTAACAAGCCTTGAGCGAATTGCGCTTCAACCCACAAACAGTCGGCCGCCTGCACTACGGTTTTGCCCGGCAAAACCAGGTGCTGTGCCTGGATGCACAAGGTGAATTGTGGCGTTTGGCTTTCAGCCCACGCACGCCCAGCCACGCGCTAATCGAGGCGCAACGCGTTGCGCCCTGCCCCATTGACTGGGTGTTTTGCGAAGACGCCGTGGTACTTGAAAAAACAATCAACCAGGCTTACTCAAACCAGGAAACCAGCGCGGCGGCTGTGGCCGATGAAGTGGCAGGCGACCTGGACCTGGACCAGTTGATGCAAGACATTCCAGCCGTGGAAGACCTGCTGGAAACCGAAGACGACGCACCGATTATTCGAATGATCAACGCCTTGCTGACGCAGGCCAGCCGCGATGGTGCATCAGATATTCACATTGAGGCGTTCGAGACCCACTCAGCGGTGCGATTCCGGGTGGATGGAACGTTACGCGATGTGTTGCAACCCCGCCGTGAATTGCACTCGGCCCTGATTTCACGCATCAAGATCATGGCCAGCCTGGACATTGCAGAAAAACGTTTGCCGCAAGACGGCCGCATTACCCTGCGCATTGGCGGCAAACCAATGGATGTGCGTGTTTCAACCTTGCCCACAGGCCATGGCGAACGTGCGGTGCTGCGTTTGCTGGACAAAGAAGCTGGCAGGCTTGAACTGAGCCGCTTGGGCATGCCCGAGCACACCCTGAAGGAAATGGACCGGCTGTGCAACATGCCACATGGCATTATTTTGGTAACGGGTCCAACGGGGTCGGGCAAAACCACCACGCTTTATGCTGCGTTGTCGCGCATTGATTCTTCCACTACGAATGTAATGACCGTGGAAGACCCGGTGGAATACGATTTGCCTGGCATTAGCCAGACACCAGTGAACGCGAAAATCGACATGACTTTTGCCAAGGCCTTGCGCGCCATTTTGCGCCAAGACCCAGACGTAATCATGATTGGTGAAATCCGCGACCTTGAAACCGCACAAATTGCCGTGCAGGCGTCACTGACGGGGCACTTGGTTTTGGCCACCCTGCACACCAACGATTCCGTGAGTGCTGTTACGCGCTTGGTCGACATGGGCGTTGAACCGTTCTTGTTGTCCTCAAGCCTCTTGGGTGTATTGGCCCAACGCCTGGTACGCCGCCTTTGCCCACATTGCAAAACCAGCACACTGGATGAACAAGGTCACACCCACTGGCATGCCAATGGCTGCGACCAGTGCGGCCACACAGGCTACATAGGCCGTACCGGTGTATACGAACTGTTTACGATTGACGATGAATTGCGCACCATGGTGCACAACGAAAACTCGGAAGCCGAAATGCGCCAGCGCGCGCAGGCCAAGGGCATGAAGAACATGCGGGAAGACGGCCAACGCTGGGTGACCAGTGGCACCACCACGCTGGAAGAACTGCTTCGAGTCACGAGAGACTAAACAAGAGACCAGGCAAACATGGCAGTTTTTCGATACGAGGCATTGAACGCCCAAGGCAAAACAGTGAAAGGCTCGATGGAGGCCGATTCCCCCCGAGCAGCACGCAACCAAATGCGCATGCAGGGCATGACCCCGATTGAAGTGCTGGAGGTGGGCAGCGCGAAAATGACCGGCAAGAAGGCTGGGCGCTTTGACCGGGAACTGAGCAACCGCGAAGTGGTGTTGTTGACACGGCAATTGGCCAGTCTGCTGCAAGCCCGCCTGGCACTGGCCCAAGCCCTGGCTGCGCTGGTTGAGCAGGCTGAGAAACCCTTGATTCGGGAGCGCATCAACAGTATTCGCTCAGAGGTTGTTTCAGGAACACCACTGAGCCAGGCGCTTGCGCAATATCCAAAAGCCTTTCCTGAGATGTACGTGGCCACGGTGGCCGCAGGTGAAAACACCGGTGATTTGGGCGGCGTATTGTCCAAACTGGCCGATGCGCTGGAAGCCCGCCAAGCCCTGCAGCAAAAGGTAAGCGCTGCATTCATTTACCCAGCCATTGTGACCGTGGTCGCATTGATGGTCGTGATCGGCTTGTTGACCTATGTGGTGCCACAGGTGGTGTCGGTGTTTGAAAGCAACAACCAGGCTTTGCCCACACTCACAGTGGTGATGATTGCCTTGTCGGACCTGCTTCGCGACTGGGGATGGTTAATGGCATTGGTGCTGGCGGTGGCGATTTACCTGTTTCGCAATGCGCTGAAAAACAAGGCCTTCAAACTGAAATTCGATGAATTCGTGTTGACCATTCCGGTGGTGGGCCCATTCATTCGCGCAGTGAACACAGCACGCTTGGCCTCGACACTCTCGATATTGGTGGGCAGCGGTGTTCCGATTTTGAAAGCCTTGGCCGCCGCAAACCGCACCTTGGGCAACAGTGCCTTGCAACTGGCCATGGTTGATGTTCAGGAGCGCGTAAAAGAAGGCAGTGGCTTGAGCAAGGCCATGGGAAAAAGCGGTTTGTTTCCCCCGGTGTTGACCCACCTTGTGGCAAGCGGCGAAGCCACAGGGCAACTGGCTGCCATGTTGGAACGTGCCTCAGACAGCCAGCGCACCGAGGTGGAACGCAAAGCGATGTGGCTCACCAGCTTGATGGAACCCATACTTATTTTGGTGATGGGCCTGATCGTGTTATTGATTGTACTGGCGGTGATGATGCCGATTATTGAAGTCAACCAACTGATCCAATGAACATACAAAGCAGAACAGAAGTTGGGCAAAGCACCATCCGCGTGATGCTGGTGGACGATGACGACCGCATTCAGCAAGCGCTGCGCCTGGCCATTGAAACCCACCCTGAGCTGAACCTGGTTGGGCAGGCCTACACATTGAAAGAAGCCATGGCTGTGGTTGAAGAACTGCAACCCGAAGTGGTGCTGGTCGATTTGGGCCTGCCCGATGGCAGTGGGCTGGAGTTGATTGCCCACATTCATCAGCACATGCCCGGTTGCGAGAGCATGGTGCTAACCGTGTTCGGTGATGAATCACATGTGATTTCAAGCATCGAAGCAGGGGCCACGGGCTACCTCACGAAAGACACGCGCACTGCCGACATTCTTGATCGATTGAAACAGCTGCGCGCAGGTGGCTCTCCAATAAGCCCTGTGATTGCCAGGCGGTTGCTGAACCGGTTTCGTGGGGTGCCCACACCCGATCAACTCCCTACCAGCAAAACAGCAGCGAATCACGAATTCACACCTTTGTCCGAACGCGAACAACAGGTGCTGGAAATGGTGGCCAAAGGATTCATGCAAGCTGAAATTGCAGACATTCTGGGAGTGTCCATCAACACCATCAGTACCTACATCAAACGCATTTACAAAAAACTTGCGGTGAATTCCCGCACCAGCGCAGTTCACCGCGCCAATGCCTTGGGATTGATCAATTTAAAAGACTGCTGAAACAATGCCAGGTGCCCAACTGAAGCCCGCGTCAAGCTGGGTACAACGACTTGGCCTTTTTTATGTATTGGCCGTGTGTATCGCATTAAGCGGTGCTGCCCTGCTCTTTTACCAAATTGCCAAGGCCACACCCTCGGATCCCAGCGCCATTGAATTGAGCATGGCGCGCTTTGCGGCCCACACTGATTACCAAGCCGAGCCACCCGCGCACCTGGCAGCAGCCACGGTGGTGTTATTGCCCCACCGAATCGACGACAAGTTGCGTGGTCCCGGCGGTTTTTACTGGTATGAACTTGACTTCACTGTGCTGCCCGACAGCCGCCTCGAAGCGCTGTACATTCCACGCTTTGCCATGAATGCCGAGGTATACCTGAATGGCGAGCGCATAGGCTATTTTGGCCCCATGACAGGCGAATATGCAGAGCGCAACTGGAATCGTCCCCAAATCTTGAACCTGAGTGCCCGGGTTTTGCAGCCTGGCAAAAATACACTGGCCATTCAAGTGCGAGCCTTTCCCGACTATTTGGCGGGCTTGTCTTCAATTTGGCTGGGCTCGGATGAAAACCTGCGCGAGGCCTACCGTTCTCGTTACGAAGTGCAGGTGACCTCGGTTTACCTGAGCACAGCGTTTGTGTTGGGCGCAGGCATTGTATTGACCATTCTGATTGGCATGGGCAAAACACGCAGCGGCCTGTTGATGTTGCTGGCTGCCACCTGTTTTTTGTGGGGCATTCGAAACCTGGCATTTTTGACCACAGTACCACCCGTTGAACATGGGCTGTGGATACAAATTACCCAAGGCGGCTTGCTGGTGTTTGCCAGTGCGATTGTGCTGCTGATTCTGCTGTATTGCCGTGTTCCCAAACACAGGCTTGAATGGAAAATATGGGGTGCCTACACAGCAAGCTTTCCGGTGCTGCTGATGATTAATGAAAACTGGGCACTGCGCCTGGTGGGCTACTACGGCATTCTTGGCTTGTGCATGTACAGCTGGAATGTGTTGCAACTGATGCGCTATGGCAACAGCAAGCAGTCGCTGGCACCGCACGCCTTCGGATTCGGCTTGCTGTGTTACATGGCCTTGAGTGTGTCTGATCTGCTTTTTCTCGCAGGCATTTTGCCCTTCGACGGTTATTTTTTGAACCAGTACATGGGCATTGCCATGTTTCTGGCCATGAGCTACTTTTTGATCGACCGCTACAGCGGTTTGCTGGCTGAGTCGGATCGTTTCAATGAAACACTTCAGAATCGCCTGATGGAGCGGGAGGCCGAACTGGCAGCGCAATACCAGCGCTTGCAAAAAATTGATGAAGACAAGGTGAAAATGGCAGAGCGCCAACGTTTGATGGCCGACATGCACGATGGCTTGGGAGCCCACCTGGTGGCCGCAATTCACCACCTTCAATCCTCCAACTTCAATCGCAAAAACACCTTGAACCTGCTTGAATCGGGCTTGCGGGATTTGCAGCTGACCATCGACTCGCTCGAACAGATTGAACAGGACCTGACTACCTTGCTGGGCGCATTCCGTTACCGAATTGCTGACAACATGCGCAGTGCAGGCATTCGGCTGCATTGGGTGATTGATGAAGACATACCCCCCATTCCCTACCTGGATGCACGCAACTGCCTGCATGTTCTGCGCATTGTTCAGGAAATTTTCACCAACATTTTAAAACACGCCAACGCCAGCGAAGTAAGCCTGCATGTTTCAAGGGGACCAAAATATGTGGGTGTTCATATTCAAGACAACGGCGTAGGATTTGTACTGGAAAGAAGCCAGCACGGCAGGGGTTTGAAAAACCTGAAACAACGTGCGAGCGCTTTGGGGGGCAGCATCGATATTCACGCCGAGGCTGGGCAAGGCACCCGTTTTCTGCTCAAATTACCTTTGGACACCTAAACCGGCAAATCATGAACGCGCGAGATCTTGATCACATTGAAGCCAAGCCAGTCGGCGTGATCTTGGTCGAGGATGAACCCGCCACGCAAGACCACCTGACCCGCGTAATTGACTCCTCCCCTCACATGACATTGCTGGGCGTGGCCAGCACCGTTCAAGACGCCTACTCCCTGTTGTTCATGACCAACCCGAAAGTTGCGCTGATCGATTTGGGTTTGCCCGATTCATCAGGCATTGAGGTGATTGAGTGGCTTAGCAAACACAAACCCGAAACAGAGTGCCTGGTGATTACTGCATTTGGTGATGAAGACCACGTGGTGAGAAGCCTGGAGGCCGGCGCAAGCGGCTACCTGCTGAAAGACTATTCCAACGAAGAATTGATTGAGCACATTCTGGAAGTGGCCAATGGGGGTTCGCCCATTAGCCCATTGATTGCACGCCAGTTGCTGTCAAAAATGCAAATGCCGCGCCCTGTCGATGCCGATTGTGCTCAAAGCAAGGCCGATCAAGATGAATCGCAAAAAGCATGCAGCATTACCGACCGGGAATTGAAGGTGATTCAACAAGTGGCCCGCGGTTTTACAGCGCAGGAAATTGCAGCGCAAATGGGTATTTCAACCCACACGGTGGCAACTCACGTGAAGCGCATTTACAAAAAACTGCACGTGCACAGCAGGTCTGAAGCGGTGTATGAAGCCACCCTTCTGGGGCTGCTTGACCTTTGAACCTGACTCCCGCTGACCGCCTGTTTATTGGGCGTTTCCTGCTTCTTTTTGTGGCGACACTGGTTGTGGCGTTGTTGGGCACATTCAAAGCCCCACTGCCCGCCCTGGGTGACAAGAATTCACATCAGCAAGCCTATCTGTTTCAGCAGGCCAAGGTACTTTTCTCCAATGACCCCACGTTGAGCGCCAGTGATGTGTTGTCACTGAACGCAAAAAAAACCGTGGTACTTCCCGATTCCTGGGACACGACACAACCTTCATTTGAAGGCCAGGGCTGGTATCAAATCGATTTTCGCCTGGACCCCGACAAACCCGTTCCCAACGCGGTATTCATGCCCAGGGCCATCATGAATGCCCATGCATATTTGAATGGTCACTGGATTGGCGGACTGGGCACCCTTGAAGGCGACATTACCCGACACTGGAATTACCCCTACCTGTTCCAGTTTTCGCCCGACCTGCTCACCCCGGGCAACAACACCTTGTTGATTCAGGTGGCGGGTTACAAAAACTACCGAAGTGGGCTGGGAAGGGTGTGGCTGGGACCCAATAGCGCACTTGAACCCATGTATGAATCCTCGTACCGCTGGCAGGTGACCGGGTCGATGCTGGCCACCTTGGTGGCATTTGCCAGTGGTGTATTGCTGCTGTTGTTTGCACGGGTATTTCGGGAACAGGAAGGGTTCTTTTTCTTCAGCCTTGCCGTGATCGTTTTTGCGGTTCGCAACACGGGCTATTTCATGGACTGGATTCCCCTGCCCCACGCGCAGTGGGGCCAGTTGGTACACAGCCTGCATGCCTGGTTTGCCTGCCTGTATGGGCTGTTCCTGATCCGCTACATGAACCTGGGCTGGACCTGGATTCCGAAGGGCCTGCTGGCTTATGCAGTGGCAGTGTCGCTGATCACCTTTGTGGCGGGCAGCGAGCAAATCCTGAATTTCACATTCTGGCTGCTGTTGCCGGTAATTCCGGTGGTGTTTGCTCTCAACGTGCTGCTGCTGAGCCATTCCTGGCGTGCGCGCAACTTTGAAGGCGCCATACTGGGTTGCAGCTCGCTGCTGTTTGTTTTGCTCAGCATTCGTGATTTGGCCACCATGCTGAACCTGCTGCCGATTGAATCCATACTGCTTTCGCAGTACACCGGCATTTTGTTGTTTGTGTCGGCTTGCTGGGTTATTTTCAGGCGCTACCGCGCTTTGTTGCAAGAACTGAAAACATCCAACGATTCACTGAACTCCGAGTTGGCGATTCGTGAACAACAGCTGTTTCGCCAATTCAATTTACTGCGAAAAATTGAGCAGCAACGTGCCCAGGACGATGAACGGCGGCGCATTATGCAAGACATTCACGATGGGGTGGGTTCCAGTTTGGTATCGGCCTTGAACCTGAGCGAAACCAAGCCCTTGAGCCAGGATGAAATGCGCGATGTATTGCAGGAATGCCTGGACGATTTGCGCATGGCAATTGATTCACTCGACCCACAAAGCGACGACCTGCTGGCGCTGTTGGGTAACTTCCGGTGGCGCTATGAACGCCGCTTGAAAGCCAGCGGTGTGACGCTGCTGTGGAGTGTGGCTGACATTCCAAAACTGGAGGGCTACAGCTCTCGCGACTTGTTCGATTTACTGCGAATTGTTCAGGAAATTTTTGCCAACAGCCTGAAACATGCCAAAGCCAGCAAAATTGAATTAAGCGTGCGCTGGGATGAAGCGAATGACAAAGTGCTGCTGAGCATCAGCGACAACGGCGTGGGCATGCCCCACAACACACTGGGGCGCGGGCGTGGTTTGGCGCACATGAAAATTCGGGCCAAAGCCATTCGCATTGAGCTTTACACCGGGCGCAACAGCCAGGAACAAGGTGTTGCGGTGTTTATGGCCATTCCTAGAATTCGTAGAAAATAAGCAAGGCAAATTGATGATTTCGGGGGTCACTTCCCTGAGCACTCAAGCACTTGTTTCCGCATTCAATTTGTTCCACACCGCGCGGCCTGCACGGCTTATGTAAGGCTTGCCAATGCTGCCTGAAATCCACGCGCCGGTTTGCACCAGTTTGTTCAAGTTCAGGCCGGTTTCAATGCCCATGCCCTGCAACAGGTAAACCACATCTTCGGTGGCCACGTTGCCAGTTGCCCCTTTGGCATAAGGGCAACCGCCCAGGCCGGCAATCGAACTGTGAAAAGTGGATACACCCAACTGCAGGGCTGCCAGAATATTGGCCAGGGCTTGACCGTAGGTGTCGTGAAAATGGCCCGCCACATTGTTCAAACCCACGCTGTAACCCACCGCCTCGAACACATGGCTAACCCGCAAGGCAGTGCCCACACCAATGGTGTCGGCCACATCAAATTCTTGCACGCCGATGTCGCGTAGACGCAAGGCCACCTCTGCAGCACTTTGCACCGGCACCTCACCTTGGTATGGGCAACCCAGCGCACATGAAATGGAGCCGCGCAGGTGAATATTGTGGGCTTGGGCCAATGCGGCCACAGGTTTAAAGCGCTCAATGCTTTCTGCAATGGTGCAATTGATATTTTTTTGCGTGAATGCTTCCGAGGCAGCTGTGAACACGACTGCCTCTTGCACGCCTGCTTCAATCGCAGCTTCCATGCCCTTGAGGTTGGGCACCAGGGCCGAGTAGGACACTGTACGATCCTGTATATCGGGCAGGGCTCGAAGGCCAGCCAATACATCCGCGCCATCGGCCATTTGCGGCACCCACTTGGGCGACACAAACGCTGCAGCCTCCAGCCTGTGAATTCCCGCCTCGATCAACTGCTTGCACAGTTCCACCTTGATGGCGGTGGAAATGGGCGTTTTCTCGTTCTGAAGGCCATCGCGTGGGCCAACCTCAACCAGAGTCACCTGCGAAGGAAGTTTGATCATGCTCATTTTGCCGTGTCGTCTTCTGAAAAATGAATCAGCTCGGTGCCCTCAGTCACCTGGTCACCCACCGGGTGCGGAATGGCCTGCACCACACCATCGCAGGGCGAATTCAAGGTGTGTTCCATTTTCATGGCCTCCAGGCCAATCAAAGGCTGACCTTTTTTCACCATGTCACCCACTTTTACAAACACGGCGAACACCTTGCCAGGCATGGGCGCGGCCACACCGTGGGCGTCATGCCCCTGGTCGGCGCGAATGTGGGCCGGGTTTTGCCATTGCAGATTGGTTTGCTCTGCGCCCACATGCACGTGCAGGTTGTCGCCATGCCAAATCAAATCAAATGTGCTGCCAGCATGGGGGCCATTCTCAACAAGCCCTTTCAAACGCGGCAAGCCACTGCGGTCATCTTGCTCGCTCAGGGCAAGTTGCAAAGCCGAGCCAGCACATTGAATATGGGCTTTCTGCCCACGCACCGACACATGTGTGTGCGTGGCCACAGCAATGTCGCGGTTCAACCAGCGGTCTTCCCGCAAAGGGGGCGAGCTGGAGTAAAAACCATCCAGCATGGCGAGCGGGTCTCTCGCGCTGCTTGCATGCGCATGCTGGTGCAACGCCCAACGTGCAAGGCCCGCCAAGGCGTGCAGCGTGTGCGTATCGATGGGGTTATTCACAACGACTGCTCCCATGGTCATCCGGTCAATCAAACCAGTGTCGTAACCACCTGCTGCAAATTCCGGGTGCAGGCACAAACTGCGCAACCAGGCCAGGTTGTTTTTTACGCCGACACAACGCAGCTGTGCCAATGCGTCAGCCAGTTTTTTTAATGCAGCATCGCGTGTGGGTGCCCAGGTAATCAGTTTGCCCACCATGGGGTCGTAATAAGGCGACACGGCCAGGCCAGAGCGCATGGAGGAATCCAATCGAATACCAGCCGTTCGGCCTGCGTGCGTACCGGTGCGAAACTCGATTGCATCGGGTGCTTCCCACAATTCAACGGTACCAATGGCAGGCAAAAACCCCTGCTCCGGGTTTTCGGCATACAAGCGCGCTTCAAACGCATGGCCGTCAATGTGAATGGTTTCCTGGGTCGCAGGCAAAGGCAAACCTGCCGCAATTTCAATTTGCCATTGGACCAGGTCGAACCCGGTGATCATTTCAGTCACCGGGTGCTCCACCTGCAAGCGGGTGTTCATTTCCATGAAATAGAACTCGCCGCGCGCATCCAGCAAAAACTCAACCGTGCCAGCGCCCACATAATTCACGGCCTTGGCCACTTGCACCGCTGTTCGCCCAAAGGCTTCACGCTGTTGCTCAGTGAGCCCGAATGCGGGCGCTTCCTCAATCACTTTTTGGTGGCGGCGCTGTGCCGAGCAATCGCGTTCGAACAGATGCACTACATTGCCGTGGGTGTCGGCAAACACCTGCACTTCCACATGGCGAGGTTGGATAATCTGTTTTTCAAGCATCACCGTGGCGTCGCCAAATGCGTTTTTTGCCTCGCGCTGACAACTTTCAAGTGCGGCTTGCAGATCGCCTGCACTGCTGACAATTCGAATGCCCTTGCCACCACCGCCGGCCACCGCCTTGATCATCAGCGGAAAACCGATTCGGTCAGCTTCAGCCTGCAAGGTAGCGAGCGATTGGTCTGCGCCAAAGTAACCAGGAATGAGCGGTACACCCGCTGGTTGCACGCAGGCCTTGGCCTCGCTTTTGCTGCCCATGATGCGAATGGCTTGCACACCGGGGCCAATGAAGGTGATGTGTTCGTCGGCACAAGCCTGCGCGAAGGCGGCATTCTCGGACAGAAAACCGTAGCCAGGGTGAATGGCCTGCGCACCGGTTTGCCGGGCTGCTGCAATCACTTTGTCGATATTCAGGTAGCTCTGCGCAGCCTCGGGCTCGCCAAGGCACACCGCTTCATTGCATTCCTGCACATGCAGGGCCTGCGCGTCAGCTGTGGAATACACCGCCACGGTTTGAATACCCATGGCTTGCGCGGTGCGGTTGATTCGGCGGGCTATTTCGCCACGGTTGGCAATCAGTATTTTGGTGAACATTGTGTGAATAACCTTTTTAGCCAACCCACTTCGGTTTGCGTTTTTCCATGAAAGCCATCATGCCTTCGGCGGCTTCGGCACTGCCGCGCACTTCAGCAAGTCGAGCAGCCACATCGGCGTGTGTTTCATCGGCGGTGATGTCCATGCGTGATACATCGCGAACGAGTTTTTTGCACGCCGCCATTGCATCGGGGGCGCAACTGTCCAGCTCGGCAAGAATCGATTCCAGCTTCGCATCCAGCGTGTCTGGCGTGGTCAGTTCATGCACCATGCCCAACTCGTACGCTTTCTCAGCCGTGAATGTTTCGCCGGTGATGAAGTAGCGGCGCGCAGCCTGCACACCCATGGCTTGAACCACATAGGGGCTGATGGTGGCGGGTATCAAACCACGCTTGACTTCCGGTAAGCTGAATTTCACATTGTTGCTGGCCACAATAATGTCGCTGGCACTGACCAAACCAGTGGCACCTGCCAGGCACAAGCCGTGCACACGCGCCACCACGGGCTTGGGGCATTCGGCAATGCCGCGAAACAGGCTGGTCAGCGTCAATCCACTTTGCTGGTTGCTGGCCGCCTGCTGCGCCATTTGCATCATGTAACTTAAATCGGCGCCAGAACAAAATGCGTCACCATTCGCAGCCAGCACAATCGCGCGCGTGTCAGGGTCGCTACCCAAACGTTGAAAGGCCTCCACCAGCATGGCAATCATTTCGCCGTTCATGGCGTTTTTAATGTGCGGGCGGTTCAGCGTCAGCCACACGGATTTTCCCTTGCGGGTTTCAATCACGGGTTTTTCATTGGCTTGCTCTGTCATCTTAAGGTCTCCGTTTTTATTCTTGTGCGTATTTACGTTCTGCGCATTTACATCCGCGCTTTTACATTCTGTAGACGCCAAACCTGGTTTCCGGAATCTCGGCATTCAAGCTGGCGGAAATGGCCATGCCCAAAATTCGGCGTGTATCCACCGGGTCAATCAAACCATCATCCCAGAGCCTTGCCGTGGCGTAATAGGGTTGGCTTTGTTCATCGAACTGCTTCAGCGTGGGTGCCTTGAATTCGGCTTCTTCTTCCTTGCTCCAGGTGCCGCCTTTGGCCTCAATCTGGTTGCGCTTCACGGTGGACAACACGCCAGCAGCCTGTTCGCCACCCATCACACTGATTCGCGCATTGGGCCACATCCACATAAAGCGCGGGCTGTACGCACGACCGCACATGCCGTAGTTGCCTGCACCAAAGGAGCCACCGATCACCACTGTGAATTTGGGCACCTTGGCGCAGGCCACTGCCATGACCATTTTTGCACCATGGCGTGCAATGCCTTCGTTTTCTACTTTCTTGCCCACCATAAAACCAGTGATGTTTTGCAAAAACACCAGCGGAATTTTGCGTTGGCAACACAACTCAATAAAGTGAGCGCCTTTCTGCGCTGACTCGGAAAACAAAATGCCGTTGTTGGCCACAATGCCCACAGGCATCCCATACAAACGGGCAAAACCACACACCAGCGTGTTACCAAAGCGGGCTTTGAATTCATCGAATTCGCTGCCGTCGACCATGCGGGCAATGATGTCGCGCACATCGAAAGGCTTTTTTGCATCCACTGGCACAATGCCGTAAATTTCTTCGGCGCTGTACAGGGGCTCTTTGGATTCCGTCAACGCCCACGGGTAGCGTTTTTCGGGTCGTCCCAAATTGGCCACAATGCGGCGTGCAATTTCCAGAGCATGTTGATCGTTCTCGGCCAAGTGGTCGGCCACACCGGAAAGGCGTGTGTGCACATCGGCACCGCCCAGTTCTTCGGCACTGACAATTTCGCCCGTGGCGGCTTGCACCAAAGGTGGGCCACCCAGAAAAATCGTGGCCTGGTTTTTCACGATGATGGCTTCATCGCTCATGGCGGGCACGTACGCACCACCGGCGGTACAGCTACCCATGACCACCGCAATTTGCGCAATGCCTTGCGCGCTCATATTGGCCTGGTTAAAAAAGATACGGCCAAAGTGATCGCGGTCAGGAAACACTTCGTCCTGATTGGGCAGGTTGGCCCCACCAGAATCGACCAGGTAAATACAGGGCAAATTGTTCTCTGCGGCCACTTCCTGCGCGCGCAAATGCTTCTTCACGCTCAAGGGGTAATAGGTGCCGCCTTTTACCGTGGCGTCGTTGCACACAATCATGCAATCCACACCACTGACCCGGCCTATGCCCGCAATGGCACCCGCGCCCGGCGCAGCGCCACCGTACATGGCCCAAGCAGCCAAGGGTGCCAGTTCAAGAAAAGGGGAACCGGGGTCAAGCAAACCCGCCACGCGTTCGCGGGGCAGCAGCTTGCCACGCGCTGTGTGCCGTTCGTTGGCCACTTTGCCACCGCCTTGTGCCACCACCGCCAAATTGGCTTTGAGCTCGTCAACCAGTGTTTTAAGTGCCGCCTGGTTGGCCGCAAAATCGGGGCGGCTTTTCACATTATTGGAGTCGAGAACAGCCATGTTCAGAAAGGCCCCTGCACAACCCAGCGACGCAACTGCTCCATGCGATCCTGGCCCCAGAATGCTTCACCATCCACCACAAAATACGGTGCACCAAACATGCCGGCATCGATAGACTCCTGCACTGCATTTTTCATTTGCTCTTTTACTGCATCGGTTTGGGCGCCTGTAATCAGCGCTGCACCATCCAGTCCAATGGAATCAGCCACCGCCTGCACGGTTGAATCTTCGGTGATGTCCTGCCCATCCACAAAATAGGCTTTGTACAGGGCTCGGGTCAGTTCACCCGCTTTTTCAGGCTGGGTGTTCAGCACCTGCAAAATGGCTCGCGAGGCAGTGGTGGCATTGATCGGGAATTTTTTGGGCCAATTGATTTTCAAGCCATGAAAACGCGCCGTGCGGGCAAAATCTTTCGCAGAATACTTGCCCTTGGCCGGGTTCATCATGGGCGCGGTGTTGCCTGTGCTTTTGAACACGAAGCCCAGCAAGGTGGGCTTGTAATTCACACTGCGCTTACCTGCGGCAGCAATTTCTTCGATTTGCTCGGCGGCCACATAGCTGTAGGGGCTGGTCAGGTCGAAATAGAAATCAATCGTTTGTTTGGTAGTCATGGTGCTATCCGGCTCCAGATTGGGGTTGTTCTGGTGATTCTATCGAACTTAAGCCCGTGTTCGCAGCAACGGCTTGCGCCTTGTCAGGAAAAAAGCCAACCCAGCCATTGGCTGGCCCACGGTTGCTTTGAAACCCAAACAAACACGGCATAGCCGCCCCACCACAACAGCACCACCAGCAAAGCCGCCAGCACCGTGAACACGTAGCCCGCCAGCACCAGCCTTCCATCGCGCACCCGTAAACCAAAGGTGATGCACACCATGGCCGCAGCCGGCAGCACATTGTCGAATGAGGCAAAAGGCACAGGTGCGGCCATGCACAAGCCCGCGAACGCCAAGACCAAGCCATTCACCGGGCGCATGCGCGGATGACTCATGATGAACAGGCGCGGTTTGCTGTGCGGCGCAACCCGGCGGATAAATACCCCCAAAAACCTTTTAAGCACCTGGGCCGCATTCGGTGGCAAACGCTTTTCACCAATTTTTCTGGGAATGGGCACACCAAACCCCAAGGCGTACCCCACGCCCAGCAAAAAAGTAAGGTATCCAAGGCTTGTGGCCACCCCCGGAATGCCAAAAGGCAACAACAAGGGCAAGGCAGCCAAGCCGATCCACGTGAGTTGTTGCTTGGGACTGCGGCCGATGGCATCGGCCACGGTGGCCTGCGCCATATTGTCAGCAAACAGCACCACACGCCGCCATGCATAGGGCAGTTCTTCAAGCTGTCTGTCTTGATCGATCGGGTTGGACAAAGTTGGTAAATTGGGTGATTGGCCAGCTATCTTAGGCGATATTGCGCTTACCCGTGGACTGGTATACCTATTTCGAGCGAAGGGTAAGCCCGATAGACAACATCATCACCTAAGTATCACTCTAGATGATGAAAACGTATTCATCACGGGGGTCTTCATGTTCAAACACACTTGTCTGTTAATTGCCTTGGGTATTGGCGCTGCGCCCATCCAACCCGCCTTCGCAGAACGCTTTGCCGAAGTGCCCCGCCCGATTGATTACTTTGTAAACGGCGAGGAAATCCTCGCGGTGAATACACTTCGCGACGACATTCGCGCCCAAGGCAATTTCCCTTTGGCAAAAGCATTGCTGACCATCGGCCGAGACGATCTGCTGGGCTTGAACCGTGGCCTGGACAGCTTTGACACAGGCACCCTGGAAACTCCCCTGGGCGGCGAATTCGAGGTGGACAAGGAACAGGTGGCGCAATTTCGCACTGCGCGTGCGCAGCGGGCCAGCCGCGGTTTGAATGGCGGGTTTGACACACCATTGGGCGGCAATTTCAGCGATGGCAACATGGAACAGGCAATCCAGTTTCGCAGTGAACGCGCCATGCGCAGCGCGCGTGGTTTGAATCGGCTTGGGTACCGAAGTGGGTTTTAAACGAGGGGATCATCACTTCTGAGTAGCTTTTTGCAGTTGGGGCTTGCACTGATACTCTTTCGTGCTTCCCTGCAAACGCAAGTAAATATTCCAATGAAAAACTTTTGCGATGGCAAATTGCCAAATTGTATTTCGGCTCACTTCAATCTTGAAGAACTCACCAAGACGAATACCGGTGTGTTCAACACTCCGAAAGATCCGAAAGTAATAAGCAACTTGCGCAGGGCAGCAGAGAACATACTAGAACCCGTGCGAAAACACTTCAACCGTAGAGTGATTATTCACAGCGCATACAGAAGCCCAGCAGTTAACAGAGCTGTGGGTGGTTCGAATAATTCACAACACTCCAAAGGCGAGGCGGTTGACTTTCGCGTAGAGGGCCACACTGTTCATGAGGTCGCGAATTGGATCAAGGAAAATTTGAGCTTTGACCAGTTGATTCTCGAACATTATTTACCTGATTCGCCCCAATCCGGCTGGGTGCATTGCTCGTACTCATTCAACAATCGCGGTAGCGTATTGACCAAGTTCAAGGGCTCGCAAATTTACCATCCAGGTATTTTGCTTGCACCACCGCAAAGGGCCGCGAAATGAAAGCATGCTTAATCTCAACGCTGACTACGACTCTGGCGATATGCGCATGCTCCGTCGATACAACTGGAACACAAACTTCTTTTGTTTATGAAAATTTCGTCGGTGAAGGTCGCCCGGAATACGTGGCGATCGGAAACCAGATTGAACTGCGAGTCGCCCCCAACAAGGACTCGGCCATTTCCAACAACGCGATGATTCAAAAAGAAGGGGCACTTTCCTTTGAGAATTCAATTACCCGTGCTTTGAACGCAGGACAAATTGAAGTCATTAGCAGCCAATCCGTGCAGGTCAGAGAGTTTGGTGAAATCGAGGAATTGCCCTCGGACCAGTATTACGACGAATCAATAACATGGGTTGAAAAAAAAATCAGTGCTAGCGACAAACCCAGATTACTGATGTGGATTGCAGAGGGGCACTGCCTTGTAGAGATAGGACAAACCGTCAACGAACTCAAGGAGTGCCCTACAGAATCAAGTGTCGGCTGGAGATTAGTAAATCAACCAGCGACTGAAAGCTGGATTGAAGTGAATATCAACGATTCAAAGGGGTGGGTGAAGGTCGACGGCCAGCAGATCAAAGAGGTATCCCGAATCTTTTAATAGGGAAACGTCTTTGTCTCGCTGACCGTCAAGCCGGAAATCAAGCCGCCTGCTTGGCCTGTGACTTACGACCTGAAGATTTTTTACCAGCGGCTGCGCCTGCTTTCGCAAACTCCAGTACACCGTCTTCAATCTTGCCTTTCTTCAGCACAGGTCGATCGGCCAGGTAGTTGTTCACCACTGTCCAGGGTGCAGCCGGGCCTTGCTTGGGCAAGCGATCAGCAGCGCGCTTCATGTAACCCGCTTCCAGGTCGAACATCGGCGTGTCATCGGCCTCAACACCCTCGGCGTTGGGCACCACGCGGGTGTAGCCATGCTTGTCCATGTGGTTGATCACCCGGCACACAAACTCAGCGGCCAGGTCGGCTTTCAATGTCCATGAGGCATTGGTGTAACCGAACACCATGGCAAAGTTGGGAATGCTGCTCATCATCACGCCCTTGTAGCTCATCACCTCGCCCACGTTCACAGGCGTGCCGTCCACTGTTGCGGTCAAACCACCCAAAATCTGCAAGTCAAGGCCAGTGGCGGTAATGATGATATCGGCTTCCAGAACCTGACCGCTTTTCAGCTTGATGCCATTGCTGACAAATGTGTCGATGTGGTCGGTCACGATGTCAGCCTTGCCTTTTTTCAACACCTTGAACAAATCACCATCGGGCACCACGCACAGGCGCTGGTCCCAAGGGTTGTAGCTGGGGGTAAAGTGCTTCATGTCAAAGGTTTTGCCCATGCGCGCACGGGTTGCCCCCAGCAGCAAACGCTTGATCGCCTGTGGGCGTTCTTTGCTCAACTTAAAAATCAGGCGTTGCAAGCCAATGTTGCGGGCACGGCCAATGTTATACACCCAGGTGTCGGGCATGAACTTTTTCAGCACCACGGAAACCGGATCAACAGATGGAATGGACGCGATGTAAGTAGGTGAACGCTGCAACATGGTCACATGGCTCGCGGTGTCAGCCATGGCAGGCACCAAGGTAATGGCAGTTGCGCCACTGCCAATCACCACCACGCGCTTGCCGGCGTAGTCCAGGTTTTCGGGCCATTGCTGTGGGTGAACCACGGTACCCTTGAAGTTTTTGATGCCCGGAAATTCAGGGCTGTAGCCTTTGTCGTAGTTGTAGTAACCGGTGCAACCCAGCAAGAAATTGCTGGTAAACACCTGCTTCTCGCCGGTTTCCTCGATAACGCCTTCAACAGTCCACTGGTTGGCTTCGGAATCCCAATTGGCAGCAGTCACCTTCAAACCAAACTGAATGTCTTTGGTGACATTGTGTTCTTTGGCGGCTTCGGTCACGTACTCGCGGATTTCCTGGCCATTGGCCAACACTTTCTCGCCTTTCCAGGGCTTGAAGCTGTAACCCAGGGTGAACATGTCAGAGTCAGAACGAATGCCTGGGTAACGGAACAAATCCCAAGTGCCTCCGATGGCTTTGCGACGTTCCAGAATTTTGATGCTTTTGCCCTTGCAGTTCTGCTTGATGTGGCATGCTGCACCAATGCCAGACAGCCCGGCGCCGATAATCAGTACGTCTACGTGTGGATTGTTCATTGTTTTGTCCCCGTGGTTTGACCGTTCATGTGACTTTTTGTATTGTCAGTTGAGAGAATAGTGGCGAGCCGGGTCTGTTGGCTAGTAAGAAATACTCTAAACTGGGCTAACTATTACACAGAGCAAGGGAAAATGGAATTTCTTGAAACGCTGAAACAGCGCCACAGTGTGCGTGCTTTTGACCCCAAACCTGTACCCAGCGAGGTACTGGAACGCCTACTTCAACAGGCTGCACTGTCACCGAGTTGGTCCAATACGCACCCCTACCGAATCGCATTGGCCACAGGCGATGTGCTGGAAAGTTTACGTGCTGAGCTGTATTCAAGATTTCAAGAAACCATCAAACTGCAACGCGGCGGCAAGCTAGCGCAAATTAAAGGACTATTGGCCCGCAGCAAGGGCATTCCCGATGGCGATGTAAAACCTGTGGTGAACTACCCCAAGGATTTGCAGGCTCGCCGGGTAGAGTGTGGCAAAGGCTTGTACGGTGTGTTGGGTGTAGCCCGAAACGACTTGAAAGCCCGCGACCAGGCCATGGCCGAAAACTTCCGCATGTTTGGAGCCCCTGCGGCTGCATTTGTGTTTGTTCACGAGGGCGTGGGTATTTACAGTGCGCTGGACGCCGGCATTTTTCTGCAAAGCCTGATGTTGGCAGCCACGAATGAAGGGTTGGGCACCTGTGCACAAGGTGCGCTGGGCCTGTTCCGCTCGCCTTTGGACAAGCACTTCGACATTCCGAAGCAATACAACTTGCTTTGCGGCGTGGCCATTGGCTATGAATTGGATGCGCCGGTGAACAAGTTTCAGCCCGAGAAAATTGCGGCGAGTGAATTGATGCTGCCCAAGCGCAGGGCGTAAATGCGCGCTGTTTAAAAGCTCAATCGGCTTGGGTTCAGATCTCTCGGAGCTTCTTGATGGCCCATTCGGCTCAGGTTCCGATCTCCAGTTGCGTTCTAATCGCCCATTCGGCTTGGGTTCCGATCTCTCGCCAGAAAACCTGTTGATCCCTTGCTGAGCCTTGCGATGCCTGAGAACGACCCTCCTAAACTGCGGGTCGGGTCCGTTCTCTGTCGCCCATACTGGGCAACACCGGCCCTGCTCGGCACGCAAGGGCAGGTTTTCTTGAAGGCGAGGCGATCGAAACACCGCCGCCAATTGGGCGGAGAACACGGTCGTGAGTTGCCCGGTGAGGGAAATTCGCCAGTGCCGATTGACCATTGAACACAGCTGCGAGTTGCGTGGTGATGGCGAAGCGCTGCTCGGGAGTGCGGGGAGCAGAACTTGCAATGGGTCACACGATGACCAGTCAGAAAACTTGCCGGCTTGGCGCGCCGAGACCAACAATCGCGCCCTGGCGCGAAAGCCAAGACCCGACCGTTACTTTTGGAGGGCTTGGCTTAGTGCAGGCTCAAGCTGACAAGCCGAAATGCCAAGTTTTCGGGCAGCGG
>NZ_DKTN01000008.1:37267-45069 GCF_002473065.1 Limnobacter sp. UBA7229
AGACCCGACCGTTACTTTTGGAGGGCTTGGCTTAGTGCAGGCTCAAGCTGACAAGCCGAAATGCCAAGTTTTCGGGCAGCGGTGACCCTGCAAGCTCGGCTCTCAACAAATCAGTCCAGTCCGACAGAACTAACCCATGCCGAGTGGGCAACAAACAGCAGCGGTGACCATTCAAGTGCATCTCTCAATTCACCCAGATCAGCGATCAATCGCAGTGATCGCTCATTGCTTTTTGATAAACCGGTTGGTAAACCGCACTGCCTCGGAATACGGGAAGATATCCTCGATGTGCCCTTGGGTAATGCGGTCTTTTCGCTCCTGCCAGAATTCATATTCCAGCAAATCCCGGTGTTTGCCCAAAAACGCTTTGCGCACCCTGCGGTCTCCCAGCAAGAAATGCCCGAACTCTTCCGGGAATACGTCTTTCGGGCCCACCGTGTACCAAGGCTCAGACGACATTTCCGCCTCGGGGTTGGGTGCATCCGGAATACGGCGGAAATTGGAGTCGGTCATGTACTCAATTTCGTCGTAATCGTAAAACACCACTCGGCCCAAGCGGGTCACGCCAAAGTTCTTGAACAGCATGTCGCCCGGAAAAATATTCGCGGCAGCCAGCTGTTTGATCGCATTGCCGTACTCCGTAATGCCGTGTTCCACTTCCGCGTCAGTGCCCTGCTGCAAGTAAATATTCAAGGGCGTCATGCGGCGCTCAATGTACACATGCTTGATCACCACGGTGTCGTCTTCAAAGCTCAGCGAGCTTTCGCAGGTGTCTTTCAGATGCTCGATCAATTCTTCTGAAAAGCGGTTCAGTGGCAAACCCACATGGCTGTATTCCCAAGTGTCGGCCATTCGGCCCACGCGGTCATGTTCTTTCACCAATTGGTATTTGCGCATCACACCGGCGCGGTCAATTTCCTTGCTGGGTGCAATTTTGTCTTTGATCAGCTTGAACACATAGGGGTAAGACGGCAGCGTAAACACCGCCATCACCAAGCCCTTGATACCGGGCGCCACAATAAACTCATCGTGCGAATGCTTCAAGTGGTGCAGAAAGTCCCGGTAAAACAGGGTTTTGCCCTGCTTGTGCAAGCCCAGCATGGTGTACATCTCGGCCTTGGGCTTGTTCGGCAACAGCGTGCGCAGAAACTGGACGTAGGCGCCGGGCGTTTCCATGTCCACCAGGAAATAGGCGCGCGTAAAACTGAACAGCGTGGCAATTTGCTGCACATTGAACAGCACGGTGTCGATGTACAACTTGCCCGATGAATCCCGAAGAATTGGAATGGCAAAAGGCTGCGGCATGTTCGAGTTGATGAACTTGCCAATAATGTACGCACCCTTGTTGCGGAAAAACAGGCTTGAAAGCACCTGGATTTGGCAATCGGGATCGACCTTGATGGGCCGTGGCATCACCTGCCGCGCAGCATGCACCACGTAACGCAGATCACGCTCCAAATCCACAAATTCAGCATTCAGCGAAAAATCACGAATTAATCGCTTCAATGTTTTGCGCAGACCACCACTTTTCGGGTTCGCCGGGTAATAACTGCGATAGGAGGGTGGATCGCTTTCCACATAATCGGTGCTGACCGCGGGGCGCACAAACAAAAACCGGTTGTGGTAGTAATCGCGATGCAAAATCTTGGTCACGGCGGAATTGAAAAAGGTCTCCGCCAACTCAGGCTGCTTGTGGTCAACCAGGTAGGTCACAAAACGGGTCTTAATCTTGGCCCACACCGATTCACTCATCAACAGCGAACCATAGTTGCGACGCAACAGGTCAACCGCCTCTTTCACACGCTCATCGTAGAAATCGATACGGTCGCGAGCCAGTTGTTGAATCAAATGCCAGTCGCCTTCCTCGAAAAGCTTCTTGGTTTGTTGAGCACAGTAGCGAAACAGCCTGTAGTGTTTGTCGAAGCCCGCCAGAATATCACTGGCCACTTTTTTGGACAGCTCGCGCTCTTCCTCCTCACTCAGGTGGCTGGTTTCGCTGAGTTCACCAAAATCCTCTTCCAGGGTTTTCAGGTCCAAGGGCACGCTGCTCATAAGCTGGCTTCACTCCATATGATGAACCACCGATTCTACGAGATCCCATTCCCGTTTGCCCAAGAAAATCCAAAACCTGCACGAACTTAGTATCATGGACGGATTGAATCAGGAAGTTGTCATGCCAAGTCGTTTCAAGTTGCTCTACCTGTTGTGCTTACCCTTGCTGGCCTGGGCCTGCAACGGAGAAAACAATTCTGGCTCCGCATCCCGCAATGCCATTCAATCCTCAGAGGCCTTTGGCTGGCCTGCTTCAGTTCAAGGTGAAAATCCCCCTGAAAGCCCCTTGCCTTCCGATGATGTGCTGTTTCAACTGGGCATGGTCAGCGACATGTTGCCGCGCCAACAACTGGCCGGTGTGGTTGACCCCATCGCCCTGGGCTACACGCTGAGCGACATCACCGACCCCGCCCTGCTTGAATTTCAGATTCGTGCCATGGCCGCACAACTGAATGATGGCTCCCGAATTGAGCAAGTCTTCCACTGGTACGGGCACCCCGAGAACAACCAGTCAGTGGCGCTGGTACCCGTCAATTTTCAAAACCGCTATGGCACCCGCTTGCATGGCGAAATCGTGCTGCCCAAGCGCGGGCAAACCCAGGCCACTTCGCAACAATTCCCGGTGATTTTGGCGCTGGAAGGATTGAACACCAACACGGCCATGTACCGCTGGTGGCATCAGTTGTTCGCGGATGCGGGGTACCTGGTGTTTGCGTTTGATTTTTCCGGCCAAGGCCGATCAGATGATGAAGTGCAAGGCGACCCCGGCAACAACATTGAAGAAGCACAAGACGCGCTCACCTACCTGCTCAACAACAGCCCCGTGCGCGAGTTTATCGACCCGGCCCGCATTGGCGTCATTGGCCACAGCATGGGCGCAATTGCCACCATGGGTTTGCAAGCAGTGGAGCCGCGATTGAAAGCCGCTGTGGCTGCCGCACCCATCAGTGAAATTCAATCGGTGTTTGACAAAAACCCGATCCCTGTGATGATACAAACCGGTGACCACGATGGCCCGATTGCACCGATTGTGGCGGTGAACCCGGCCGTGGTGCGCCCAGTGTACGACCAGTTGACCAGTGACCGCGCCTTTATCGTGGCCGATGCCGCCAGCCATGCACAGCACACCAACTACCCGCTGCTGCCCACCTCGACCTGGGGCCGTGAAATTGCTGCCCAGTACTCACTGGCCTGGATGAATTACCACCTGCTGGGCAACACTGAGGCGCTGAAAGTGCTGCAAACCGCGCACCCCAGACTCAGTTATTTGTGGGAAAGTGAAGTGGTGATTGGGCAGGACAAACGGGTGTTCAAATCCACCGGGCCTGCCCTGCCGCAATAAGCGTTTACATAGTTTCCGCGAACAGCTCGCGGCCAATCAACATGCGGCGAATTTCGCTGGTGCCCGCGCCAATTTCATAGAGCTTGGCATCGCGCCACAAACGGCCACAGGGGTACTCGTTGATGTAGCCGTTGCCGCCCAGAATCTGAATCGACTCGCCCGCCATCCAGGTGGCTTTCTCGGCCGAGAACAAAATGGCACCGGCGCAGTCCTTGCGCAGCTTGCGCACTGTTTCTGGTGTGGCCTTGTCGCAAGCCTTGCCCACTTGGTATACATAGGCACGGGTGGCCATCATGACTGAATACATGTCCGCCAGCTTGCCCTGAATCAGCTGAAATTCGCCAATGCTTTGGCCAAACTGTTTGCGGTCGTGCACATAAGGCACCACCACATCCATGGCTGCCGCCATGATGCCCAGGGGCCCACCGCTGAGTACTGCGCGCTCAAAGTCCAGACCACTCATGAGTACATTCACACCGCGGCCCACCTTGCCCAGCACATGGGTTTCGGGCACTTCGCAATCCTCGAACACCAACTCGCCGGTGTGGCTACCGCGCATGCCCAGCTTGTCCAGCTTCTGCGCAATGGAATAACCCTTGAATCCCTTTTCAATCAAAAAGGCGGTAATACCATGGGGGCCTGCAGCCAGGTCTGTTTTGGCATACACCACCAACACATCCGCGTCGGGGCCATTGGTAATCCACATTTTGTTGCCGTTCAACACATACTTGTCGCCTTTCTTGTCGGCACGCAATTGCATGCTGACCACGTCTGAGCCCGCACCGGGTTCGCTCATGGCCAAGGCACCAATGTGCTCGCCAGAAATGAGCTTCGGTAAAAAGGTTTTACGCTGCCAGTCATTGCCGTTGCGGCGAATCTGGTTCACGCACAGGTTGGAATGCGCGCCGTAGCTCAACGCCACCGAGGCGCTGGCCCGTGAAATCTCTTCCATGGCCACCATGTGGGCCAAATAGCCCATGCCGCTGCCGCCCAGCTCTTCTTCAACTGTCAGCCCCAACAGGCCCATGTCGCCCATTTTTCGCCACAAATGCATCGGAAACTGGTCGGTTTTGTCCATTTCTGCCGCCAACGGGGCAATTTCCGCCTGGGCAAAGGTTTGTACTGCATCGCGCAAAGCGTCGATGTCTTCTCCAAGATCAAACTGAAGTCCTGGCAAATTCAACATGTCAAAGTCTCCGCAGAAGTTATGCTTTTTCGAAATGATGCCCTACAATCAGCCCCTTCACCCACACAAATGACTGAAAAGTCACCAGAAAACACATGGGAATTGAACGTTTGTTTGAACCGCCCGTTTTGGGCCAGCCCACCCCGGTTGCCCCAGGCGTTTTGTGGCTGCGTTTGCCACTGCCTTTTGCGCTCGACCACATCAATGTGTGGCTGATCGAAGAAGAAAACCAGTACACCCTGGTGGATTGCGGCGCAGGCCTGCCAGACGTGGCAGCCATGTGGGAAGAAATCGAACAAACCCTGTTTGTGCGCAAGCCTTTGGGGCGAATTATTTGTACCCACGCTCACCCCGACCACATCGGTATGGCCGGCCCACTGGCCCGCCGCCATGGGGTGCATGTGCACATGTCCACGGGCGAGTACTTCATGGCGCGCGGCCTGTGCGCCAACCTGCCGGGCTTTGACGGCAACACGCTGGCCGCCTTCATGGCCAGCCACGGTCTGGTGAACGAGAAAAAAGCCGATGAAACCCTGGAAGCACGCGGCGGCATGTTTTCACGCCTTGTGCCAGAGCCCCCACTGAACTACCAACGCATTCAGCACGGGGATGAGATTGAGATTGGCGGCCATGTGTGGCAATGCCACGCCGGTTTTGGCCACAGCCCGGAACACATGAGCCTGGTGTGCAAAAGCCTGGATTTGATGATCAGCGGGGACATGCTCCTGCCCACCATTTCAACCAATGTCAGCGTGTATGGCATTGAGCCCGAAGGCAACCCGCTGCTGTTGTTTTTACAATCGGTACAGCGCATGGCGCAGCTGCCCGACAGCCTCACCGTATTGCCTTCACATGGCGTGCCTTTCAAAGGTGTACACGACCGCTGCGCGCAATTGCTGCGCCACCACGACCACCGGCTCAATGAACTGCTGGAGGCCATCAAGGAAAAGCCCCTCACTGCCCGCCAAGCCATCGCCGTGTTGTTCAGGCGGGAGATGGATGGGCACCAAATGAGCTTTGCCATGGGTGAGGCCGTCGCCCACCTGCACTACCTGTGGTACAAAGGTTTGGTAAAACGTTTGGCCGTTGAGGGCGTGTGGACGTTTCAGGCTGTTTAGATGCCTGCCAGCCCTTTAAATTTGCACAAGCGACCCCATTTCAATTGTTGACCCAATTTTTGCAGCACACAGCACCATGAACAAAGCAGCCCACAACATGATCCCAGTCACCATTCTTACCGGTTTTCTGGGCAGTGGAAAAACTACCTTGCTAAACCGAATTCTGAAGGAAAACCACGGCATGAAAATCGCCGTGATTGAAAATGAATTCGGCGAAGAAGGTGTCGACAACGACCTGTTGATGCAAAACGAACAGGAGAATATTGTCGAGATGAACAACGGTTGCCTGTGCTGCACAGTGCGCGGCGACCTGGTGCGTATTCTCGGCGAAATGGCCGCCAAGCGTTTGGCGGGCGAACTCAAGTTTGACCGCGTGGTGATCGAGACCACCGGTATGGCCGACCCTGGCCCGGTTGCCCAAACATTCTTTGTAGATGATCTGGTGGCCGAAAGCTTCATTCTGGACGCAGTCATTACCGTGGTCGACGCCAAGCATGGCATGCAGCAACTGGACGAACACCGCGAGATTCAACAGCAAGTCGGTTTTGCCGATCGTATTTTGCTGTCCAAAACCGACCTGTGCACGGAAGATGAAGTCACCGCGTTGAAACGCAGGCTGGTTAAGATGAACGCGCGCGCCGAAATGATGATTTCGGAATTCGGCGTAGCCCCAATCGACAAACTGCTGGACGTACGTGGCTTTAACCTGAATTCCATTCTCGACATTGCACCCGACTTTCTGGACGAAGACAAACACGTTCACAACGACGAAATTCAAAGCTTTGTCTTCAAAAGCACCAAGCCGTTTGATGGGCAGAAGTTTGAGGAATTCATGGGCTCGGTCACCCAGGTTTATGGCCCCGACATGCTGCGCTACAAAGGCATCTTGAACATCAAGGCAAGCGACCGCCGCGCCCTGTTTCAAGGCGTTCACATGCTGATGGGACTGGACTGGGGCAGAAAATGGGACAGTGCCGAGAAAAAAGAAAGCAAAATCGTGTTTATTGGGCGTAAACTCCCCAAGGAATTTATCACCCAAGGGTTAGAGCTTTGTCTAGCCCGATAGCGGATATACTGGTATATAGTCAATAAAAAACCAAAGGACTAGAGGCTGTGCTATGACCACTGAGAAAACGCCCGTCATCACCGAGAAGCAATTGCTCGCGATGAAAGAAGACGATTACATGAACGAGGTGCAGCTTGCCTTTTTCCGCCAGCGCTTGCAGGAAATGGAAAAGGAACTGCTGGCCAACGCAGGTGAAACAACGGAGCACCTACGTGAAACCGTGGTGGTCCCCGACCCCGCAGACCGCGCCACCATTGAAGAAGAGCATGCGCTTGAGCTTCGTACCCGCGACCGTGAACGCAAGCTGTTGAAGAAAATTCAACAATCCATTCAAAAAATCGAAGCTGGCGAATACGGCTGGTGTGAAGAAACTGGCGACCCCATTGGTGTGGCCCGTTTGCTGGCCCGCCCCACTGCCACGCTTTCGCTTGAAGCGCAGCAGCGCCGGGAATTGAAGCAGCGTATGTACGGAGATTGATTTTCTCGATTTGCTGATGCGGTACAAAAAAGCACGGTGACCCTTGGGTTGGCGTGCTTTTTTTACGCGCTCAATGGCCGACGTATATACCCGATCGGCTAGGGTTCAGATCTCTCGCGGTGCGTTAACTGCCCAATCGGCTTGGGTTCCGATCTCTCGCCAGAAAACCTGTTGATCCCTTGCTGAGCCTTGCAATGCCTAAGAACGACCCTCCTAAACTTCGGGTCGGGTTCGTTCTCTGTTGCCCATGCTGGGCAACACCGGCCCTGCTCGGCACGCAAGGGCAGGTTTTCTTGAAGGCGAGGCGATCGAAACACCGCCGCCGAATGGGCGATGAAACCAGCCGTGAGTCGCTTGGAGGTGGAGATTCGGCCGGTGCCGGTTTAAGCCAACTCGGCAGTGGGATTGCTTGGGGCGCACTTCAAGAAAACCGCCCCGTTTGAGTTGATTCGCAGCGCTCGGCTTCATGCCGACACCGAGACTCGGCCCGCCCTTTTGCCGAGCGAGGTGAGCAAGAATCCATTCAACAAGGGATCAAGCGGTTTTCTGTGCGGAACAAG
>NZ_DKTN01000002.1:0-98890 GCF_002473065.1 Limnobacter sp. UBA7229
CTTTCCACCTGTCAAACACTTTTGCGAAGAAATTTGTATTTTTCTGCAACACAGCAAAAGTGTGTTCCAACCACCCCACAAGACGACGAAAACAAGCCTCTGAAGCACAAGGATTTTTTTCAGAGTTGCACAAAAAACAGGCTCCAGAAGGAGCCCTGAAAATATTTCATTTTTTTGACTCCCAAGCCCTTTAAAAAGAGCTTTGAACCCATTTAATTCCAATTTAATTCAAATTAATTTGGAAAATTCGGTCTTATTTGTTCTTGAAGTCGGGCTTCCGCTTCTCAACGAAGGCCGCCATGCCCTCTTTTTGATCTTCAGTAGCAAACAAACTGTGGAACATGCGGCGCTCAAAAAGCATTCCTTCGGACAAAGACCCTTCAAATGCCCGATTGATGCTTTCCTTGGCCATCATTACAGAGGGATTTGAATAGGCGGCAATCACCGTGGCCGCCTCAATGGCCTCGTCCAGGCACTTGTCAGCGGGGACGACACGGGAAACCAGGCCTGCACGCTCGGCTTCTGCGGCATCCATGAGGCGACCAGTCAAACAGAGGTCCATGGCTTTGGCTTTGCTGATTGCACGGGGCAAACGCTGAGTGCCGCCAGCGCCTGGAATAATGCCGAGCTTGATTTCAGGTTGACCAAATTTGGCAGTGTCGGCACAAATAATGAAATCGGTCATCATTGCCAACTCGCAACCACCGCCCAAAGCAAAACCCCGGACAGCGGCAATCACCGGTTTACGAATGTTGCGGATGGTTTCCCAGTTGCGAGTGATGTATTCGCTTTTATAGACATCCATGTAAGTAAATGTGGCCATGGCGCCAATGTCGGCCCCAGCTGCAAAGGCCTTGTCGTTGCCAGTGATGACCATGGCACCGATGTTGTCATCGGAATCGAAGTCCATCAAAGCCTGGCCCAACTCCGTCATCAACTGGTCGTTCAGCGCATTCAGCACTTGGGGGCGGTTCAAGCGCACCAAGCCCACCTTGCCGAGGGTTTCTACAAGGATGGTTTCATAGGTCATGTTCAGTCTCCTGCTTATTAATTAATAGGGATGGAGAAAGTCTAACCGTTCAAATTCGAGGAATTGACGACTGAAAAGAGTTTTGAAGGAAGACGTGACTTTATTTTCTGTCTAGGACAAAATAGGGGCACTTTGGACAAAACAGGCAGTAAAGAATGACAAAGTGCATATTTGTAATGGGCGCCAACAGTGCAATCGCCCAGGAATTGATTCAGTTGTGCGTGAATTCGGGCCAGGAGGTGATTGCTGCGGGACGAAACACTGCGGTACTTGAGGCCCTGTACGGCAGCACGTCGGGCGTACATATAGTAGAAGTTCTGGCCTGTGACTCCAGTTCAGTGGACGCGGCTTTTCAGGCTGTGGTTGCAGAAGGCCGGCATGTTGATGGCTACGCACATTGCGTGGGTTCCATTTTGGTGGCTCCACTCGTTAAAACCAGCGACGCTCAACTTGACAGCGTCATGCAGGTCAACCTGCTTTCGGCCATGTACGGCTTGAGGGCGTTTTTGAAACAAGCGAAGGCTCAAGGTGTAGGTGGCTCAGCAGTGCTGGTGTCGACCTGTGCAACGGGGATCGGTGTACCCAATCACGAGGCGATTGCAGCGGCGAAGGCTGGCGTTGAAGGCCTGGCCAAATCAGCAGCTGCCACACATGCGGCTGACAATATTCGGATTAATGTGGTTGCACCGGGTTTGACCGACTCACCCATTGCTTCGGCGTTCCTGAAAAGTGACATGATGCGGGCAGCAAGTGCCAAGCAATACCCACTCCAGGGCGTCAACACCCCAGCTGAAGTTGCACAAGCGATGCATTGGCTGCTGAGCGAGGGCTCTAGCAGGATGACCGGCGCCGTATTGAATATCGATGGGGGATTCCGAAATATCCGCCCTCTTGTGAAGTAAACCCCATCCGATTGACAGAAGGGCTAGCCATGCAGTACCAGACACCCAACAAATTTGAACCGAGCCGCCATGCCGCATTGGATGCATTGGCAAAGGTAGACCCGACACTTTACAGTCGCACCCGAAATTTTCTGGACGGAGCAGTGACCGGCCTGTCGCCATGGATTACCCATGGTTACTTGAGCGTTCGGGAGGCCACCCAAGTGCTGATGGAGAAATATCGCCTGAGTTTTGAGGACAAGCTGATTTTTGAATTCGCTTGGCGAGAGTTCTTCAAACATGCGCATGCTGAATTAGGCAATGGGATTCTGAGTGATGTACGCAGACCCGTTTGGTCAGGCAGGTATAACCAACAATTGCCGGACGATATCCGGGAAGGCCGAACCGGGGTTGAAGCAATTGATGCCGGAGTGGCCTTGCTTTACGAGACTGGCTATTTGCACAACCATGTGCGGATGTGGATTGCCTCGTACGTAGTACACATGCGCAAGGTGCACTGGAAAGTGGGCGCTGACTGGATGTATACCCATTTGCTGGATGGGGACCTGGCTTCCAACCATTTGAGCTGGCAGTGGGTGGCTGGCACGTTCAGCCACAAGCCTTACGTGTTCAACGCGGACAATGTAAAGAAATACGCGCAAAAATGGGATTGTAGTGACACTGCGATCGACACCGACTATGAAGACCTTGAATCGATCGCTCGGAGCAAGCGCGATGTGGGGCGCGAGAGAAATGCGCCACCCGTTGGAGTCGCTGAGCCGACTAGCCACCGCTTCGATCTTGAGCTATTGAGCGACACGCTAAAGCGCAAGACGGTGGATCTTCGCCAGCAGGCTGGTGTTGACTCGTGCAGCGCACTGATGAGCAACTTCAAGAAGATCAATTTGGTTCACCCTTGGGATCTGAAAGCTTGTTTTGATTTGACGCAAAACGGGGAGTTGCGCGTGGGACTGATTGACTGTGCGTTTCACAAAGCGCACCCGTGGAATAAACAGCGATGGGATTTTGTGTTGAACGCCATGGAAACGGGCTGCGACCAGATCTGGGTTGTAAACACGGATGACATTGGACACTGCACAAGCATGTTGGCCAGCTTTATTAAAACCGGTGCCGAGTTTGAATTAAGAGAAACATTGAATTCAGGCTACTTGATGATGGGGCGATGCTTTCCGGTGCGATGGGCGCTAGAGGACAAGCTCCTACCAAACCCGACCCGCTTTCAACAGAGTTTTTCGCGCTTTTACAGAGAAGCCACCTTGATGGCAGGTAGCCTAGAAGAGGCGATACATGGCGGCATTTTGGTGGATTGACAAATGGCACAGGCATTGAAAACGCACTGGATGAATGTTCTTGGTTACGCAGGCTTGATTCCTTTTTTGGGTTTGGCCGTACTGACCGGGATTTACACCGGCACGGAGACTGCCGACCAACTGGCCAACTACAACCTGATTTATGCCTTGTGCATTGTTTCGTTTCTGGGTGCTGTGCATTGGGGATTGGCCATTTCGCTGAGTAGCCAGGACCAAGCCACTTACCTAGCAGGGTTGGACCAAGCGGAATTTGAAACTCGAAGTTTTATCTGGGGTGTGACGCCCTCGCTGTTGGCCTGGTTGGCAGGCGCATTTTCACCACCCCAGTTCACCCTGTGGATTCTTGTACTGATTCTGGTTTTGGTGTGGCTAGTTGACCAGCGCTTTTTAAAACCCATGAAAGCGTTTGATGCTTACCTGCGCTTGAGAAACCACCTGACTTTGGGTGCAATTCTTGGATTGCTGGTGACCGCCTGCTTTGCCTAATGGTGTAGTCTTGAATCAAGACTGATCAGAAGCAAGGATGGAAAAAGTATGTTCAAGGCTGTATTTCTTCAGAAAAACGAACAAGGCGAATTCAAGGCCAGTGTTCAAGAGCTGGACGAGAGTCAGCTACCTGGATCTGGCGATGTGCTGGTTCAAATTTCCCACTCTACGCTCAATTACAAAGACGGCCTGGCTATTTGCAACAAGTCGCCCGTGGTGCGCCAGTGGCCCATGGTGGCGGGTATTGACGGCGCGGGTACTGTTCTGGAAAGCGCCCACTCAGGGTTCAAGCCTGGAGATGAAGTGATTCTGAATGGGTTCGGTGTGGGTGAAACGCATTGGGGCTGCTTGGCAGAAAAAGCCAAATTGAAAGGTGACTGGCTGATCAAACGCCCCGAGGGCCTGAGTGCGGCGCAGGCGATGGCAATTGGCACTGCGGGCTACACGGCTATGTTGTGTGTGCTGGGCCTGGAGAAAAGCGGTGTGAAACCGGAGAATGGAGAAGTTTTGGTGACGGGTGCGACCGGTGGTGTCGGCAGCATTGCTATTGTGCTGTTGAACAAGCTTGGATACACCGTTGTTGCCACCAGTGGAAAACCTGAGCAAGCCGAGTTTCTGAAGGGCTTGGGTGCCAGCGAGGTATTGGACCGCAAGTTGCTGAGTGAACCCGGGAAATCCTTGCAACGGGAGCGCTGGGCTGGTGTAGTGGACTGTGTTGGTTCGCACACTTTGGCCAATGCTTGTGCACAAACAAAATACGGCGGCACAGTGACCGCTTGTGGGTTGGCTCAAGGCATGGATTTGCCCTCTTCGGTGGCGCCGTTCATTTTGAGAGGTGTTGCCTTGAAAGGTATTGATTCAGTGATGGCGCCGCTTGCGGTACGTGAAGAGGCATGGCGCAGACTGGCTTCAGACCTCGATTTGAACAAGCTGAATGATTTGACCCGCACCCTTTCATTGGAGGGCGCGATTGAGGCTGCCGCGGAAATTATGGCGGGAACAAACACTGGCCGAGTGTTGATCAAAATTTAATCTACAGACAATTGACATGTTGCATTACCAAATCACGGTGGCAGACCCGAAAGGCCACTATTTCGATGTTCAGCTGCAATTCGAAATTGCACCGCAACAACTGCAAGGCCCTGAGGACAAGCGCTGGATTGATTTGAGCTTGCCCACCTGGATTCCGGGTAGCTACCTGATTCGGGAATTTTCCCGAAACGTGCTGTATGTGCGAGCGAGTGTGGGATCGGTTGAAACTGCTTGCAGCCGGAAAAAAAAGGACATTTGGCGTGTTCACGTGGATGCCGCGCAACTTGTGCCGGCTTCGCAATCACTGTTAATTCAGTGCGAATGGCGAGTGTACGCCTGGGATTTGTCAGTGCGCGGTGCACACCTGGATGATACTCATGGTTTTTTCAACGGGACCAGCTTGTTTTTGTGCCCAAAGGGATTTGAACAAGAAGCAGTTGAATTAACCATTTCAAGACCTGGGGAGTATTTGCGGGATTGGCTAATTGCCTGTGGTTTGCCCAGCCAGCCAGGCACATTGAAAGACCGTCATGGTTGCCCGGTGTTGCGGGCGGGAGGCTCAGTCAGGTTTAAGGCGAACGACTTTGACAGCTTGATTGATCACCCAGTGGAAATGGGTGAATTGCAGGTTGAAAGTTTCTTGGCCTTCGGCGTTGAACATGTATTCGCCGTGTATGGCGCCGATACAGACCTGGACTTGCAGCGCATTTGCAATGACATGAAACCGGTGTGCGAAGCGCAAATTGCCCTGTTCGAGCCAGAAACCAGGCAAGCGCCATTTGAACGCTATGTGTTTATGCTGCATGCGACCGACAACGGCTATGGTGGACTGGAACACAGAAACAGCACCGCCCTGCTTTTTAACGCGGGAGAGTTGCCACAACGCGGCGTTGAAAAAGCGCCCAAAGGGTACGAAGGCTTTTTGGGGCTTTGCAGTCATGAGTACTTTCATTCCTGGAACGTGAAGCGGATGAAGCCAACCGCATTTGTTCCCTACGACTTGACCCGGGAAAACTACACTCGACTACTTTGGATTTTTGAAGGCTTCACTTCCTATTACGACGATGTGATGCTGGCACGCGCCGGCAAATTGAGTGAAGAGGCTTACCTGAAAAGCGTGGGTAGAAACATTGCGCAGGTGATGAAGGGACCTGGCCGCTTGAACCAAAGCGTGGCCGACAGTTCTTTCGATGCCTGGACCAAATACTACCGGCAGGACGAAAACGCACCCAACGCCATTGTGAGTTATTACACCAAAGGCGCGCTGGTGGCTTTGTGTATTGATTCCGCACTTCGACGGCAAACCGGCGGACAAAAATGCCTGGACGATGTGATGCGATTGATGTGGCAAAGAAAGGGATTGAGCGGAGAGGGATTACAGGAAAACGAATTTCCAGGTTTGGTGCTTGAAGCCACCGGAGTTGACCTTGGACAGGAAATTTCGCAATGGACACAGAGCACGGAAGAGCTGCCAGTGGGCGATGCGTTAAAGGCTTATGGTTTTACACTCAACCAAACCCAAAATGATGAGCAGATTTACCTCGGCTTACACGGCCAATTCAAAGCCGAAGGCATGTTGGTAAAACAGGTGATCAACGGCAGCCCAGCGCATGCAAGCGGAATTTCAGCAGGCGATTTACTGGTGGCTTTGGGCGAAAAAAAACTGACCGAAACGCACTACAAACGGCTGTTGGCAGCAAGCAAGCCAGGCGCTGAACTGCGGGCAGTTGCATTTCGAGCGGAGCGATTGCTGGAATTTAAGTTGGTGGCAGGCAAACCGGCGTCCAATGAATGGACGATCCAGAAACTGGAACAGATTGAGGGCGATACTGTTCCTGCTCCATGGCTTTAATAAAAAAGATCGGCCAATGCCTGACCTGGCGAGGGTGCTCTCATGAACGCCTCGCCTACCAAGAACGCATGGACGTCGTTTGATCTCATCAATGCCACATCTTCACGGGTGGCTATGCCACTCTCGGTAATCAACAAATGTTCAGGGCCCACCCTGCCCTTTAGGTCGAGCGTGGTTTGCAATGAGGTTTCGAAGGTTCGCAAATTGCGGTTGTTCACGCCGATTAAAGGTGTTTTCAACTGCAAAGCGATGTCCATTTCTGGTGCGTCGTGCACTTCCACCAGCACATCCATACCCAGTTCATTGGCGCACTGCTCGAGTTCCAGCAGTTGAGGCAGCTGCAAGGCCGAAACAATCAACAAGATGGCGTCAGCACCCAAACCACGGGCTTGCACAACCTGATAGGTGTCGATGATGAAATCTTTTCGGATGCAAGGCAGGCCGCTGGCTTCGCGGGCCATGTCAAGGTACTGGGGCGCGCCTTTGAAGTATTGAATATCGGTGAGAACTGACAGGCAGGTTGCACCATGCTCGGCGTAACTTTTCGCAATTTCAACGGGGTCGAAGGGTTCGCGCAAAATACCTTTGCTGGGGCTGGCACGTTTTACCTCTGCAATCACAGCGGGCAAACCTTTGGCCACTGCCGTTTTCATGGCGTTGGCGAAACCCCGCGTCGGCGCCAGCCGCGCGGCTTTGGTCAACCATTGCACTTCAGACAATACCTGTTTGCCCTGCGCAATCTCTTGGCGTTTTGTGGCGAGAATTTGGTCAAGAATGTCGCTCATGATGCTGCCTTGTTTCATTGCTCAATCGACTTGGTAAAGTCGACGAATTCATTGAGTTTGCGTATCGCTGCTCCACTGGATACTGTTGCGCGGGCGATATCGATGCCCTCCTTCAGGCTGCTAGCGACTCCTGCTGTATACAGGCCTGCTGCGCTATTGAGCAACACGATGTCACCGATGGCACCACCCTTGCCGTTCAATGCATGGAAAATTTTGTCGCGAGACTCTTGAACAGAACCGGCATGCAAGCTGCCATGTGAGGCACGAGTGAGGCCGAAATCTTCGGGTTTGATGCTGTAGTGCCTGATTTCACCATCACGCAGCTCCGCAATATTTGAGTCGCATTCGATACACAATTCATCCATGCCATTTTCACCATGAACAATCAGCGCTTGAACCGAACCCAATCGCCGAAGCACTTCAACCTGCAATTCCAGTAAATTGGCGCTGTACACACCCATGACCTGTCTCTTGGCATTGGCGGGATTGGTAAGCGGACCCAGAATATTGAACACAGTGCGCACACCCAATTCTTTGCGGACTGGACCTGCAAAACGCATGGCGCTGTGATGATTTGGGGCAAACATGAACCCGATGCCGACCTGATCGATCGACTGTGCAACCTGTTCTGGTTTCAGATTGATGTTGGCACCCAGCAATTCAAGCACATCGGCGCTGCCGGAATTCGAGGACACGCTGCGACCACCATGCTTGCCCACTTTTGCACCAGCACCAGCCAGCACAAACATACAGGCTGTTGAAATGTTGAATGTTTGTGCACCATCGCCACCGGTGCCGCACAAGTCAACAACCTCGACACCAGCGGGCAATTCAACCGGTGTTACCAGATCTCGCATCACCTGCGCAGCCGCGGCCACTTCCTCTGCTGTTTCGCCTTTGACCCGCAAACCCACCAGCAAGCCAGCGATTTGCGCTGTGCTTAGACCGCCACTCAACAATTGCTGAAATGCAGCACGTGTGAGTTCGTGCGACAAATCTTGCCCGGCAAGCAGCTGGTTCAATGTTGCGGAGTAATTAAAGGGTTGCGACATGACGTTTGAAATTAAAAAAGTTGGATTCATTAAGCGCTTGGGAAATCAGGCGGCCGTAGGCGATTTGACGCGCTTTAAAAAATTCTTCAGAAGGTCATGACCGCGATCACTCAAAATAGACTCGGGGTGAAACTGAACCCCTTCAATATCCAGTGTTTTGTGTCGCACACCCATAATTTCACCGTCCGCCGTTTCTGCCGTGATTTCGAGACAGTCGGGCAGGCTTGCCCGCTCAATGGCAAGTGAATGATAACGAATGCATGTGAGTGGATTGGGCAAACCCTCGAAAACACCCACGTTGCTGTGATGAATCGGTGATGTTTTTCCGTGCATGATGGTTTTTGCACGCACAACCTTGCCACCAAAAGCCTCGCCAATGGCCTGATGCCCAAGACACACGCCCAAAAGCGGCACCACACCGGCCATGCGCTGAATAATTTCAATCGACACGCCAGCCTGCGCCGGCGAACAAGGGCCTGGGGATACGCACACGGCACGGGGTTTCAAAGCCAGCGCTTCATCGACGGTGATCGCGTCGTTCCGAACAACATGAACCTGTTGACCCAACTCGCCAAAGTACTGGACTAGGTTGAAGGTAAAACTGTCGTAGTTGTCGATCATCAACAGCATGGCGGGCCTGCATTTCAAATAAAGGGGGGATGAACAAGTGCGTGTTTGATTAAAATGTTAACACAAGCACTACCAAGCCCCCTTGCGGGTAGAAACAATCACGACAGCTCTCCATCCAGCCCAGCTTGTACAAGCTCAGCGGCACGCATGACCGCACGTGCCTTGTTTTCAGTTTCAAGCCATTCACTTTCGGCAACCGAGTCGGCGACCACGCCAGCTCCAGCCTGAACATAGAGAGTTTGATCCTTGACCACCCCAGTACGAATGGCAATTGCCACATCCATGGTGCCTGTGAAGCTGAGATAACCGCAAGCACCACCATAAACGCCTCGTTTGGTGGGCTCGAGTTCGTCGATAATTTCCATGGCGCGAACCTTGGGTGCACCGGAAAGCGTGCCAGCTGGGAACGTAGCGCGCAGTACGTTCATAGCGCCCATGCCCGGCTTCAAATCACCCTGAACATTGCTGACGATGTGCATGACATGTGAATAGCGCTCAATGATCATTTTCTCGGTGACCTGCACTGAACCCACTTGAGCAATGCGACCCACATCGTTGCGGGCCAGATCGATCAACATGACGTGCTCTGCAATTTCCTTGGGATCGGCCAACAGTTCTTCTGCCAGCGCAGCGTCTTCTTGTGGTGTTTTTCCGCGAGGGCGAGTACCGGCAATCGGGCGCAGTGTGACCAAAGGAGACTTGCCTTCGACCTGATCTTGCCGCACCAAAATTTCCGGTGATGAACCCACCACCTGAAAGCTGCCAAAGTTGTAGTAGAACAAATACGGCGATGGATTCAAGGAGCGCAAGGCGCGGTACAACATGAGCGCGTCTTGCGTGAAGCGCTTGCTGAGCCTTTGGCCCAGAACCACCTGCATCACATCGCCAGCGGCAATGTATTCCTTGGCTTTGGCAACCATGTCAAAGAAATAGTCTTTGCCCATGCTGCGTTCGATGGGCGTGCTTTCGCTGTTGCCAGACGCAGGAATGGCGATGGGCTGACGAAGTTGACCCATCAGCCGCTTGACCTCAGCGACGCCATTTTCATAGGCGTTGGGCTTGGCCGGATCGACAAACACGATGAGCTGAATGGTGCCCTGAATGTTGTCCACCACCGCCATGCGATCGGTGAACATGAGCAAAATATCGGGAATTCCGAGGTCATCCGCCTTGCGACTGGCTTCCAGGCGTGGCTCCATGTAGCGCACCGTGTCATAACCGAAATACCCGGCGAGCCCGCCAAAAAAACGAGGGCTTCCCTTGACCGGCGGCACTTTGAAACGGGCATGGTATTGCTCGATGAATTGCAGCGGATCGCCGTTGAATGTTTCCAGCGTTTCCAGTGTGCCGTTTGCATGTTGCTGTTGCACCAACACCGTATGCTCGATCACCTTGATTGTGATGCTGGAAGGCAAACCCACGAAGGAATACCGGCCCGAGCGTTCGCCACCGACCACCGATTCAAGCAAGAAGGTGTTGGGCTTGTTGGCCAGTTTGAAGTACACCGACAAAGGTGTATCGAGGTCGGCATAACAGCGCGCAATCAGTGGGATGCGGTTGTAACCTTGCGCGGCAAATTCATCGAATTCAGTTTGAGAAATCATTGTGGTACCCGTGCGCCCAGCAGGCGTTGTGCAGCTTCCTCGATTGTGTTCACGATGCCATCGCACTGTGTTTCATGAACAGATCGCCCTTCGTTGTAACCGTAGGGCAACAGCCAGCACTCAACGCCTGCAGCATTGGCAGCCAGCGCATCGTTCACGGAATCGCCGATCATCAAGGCTTGCGAAGGATCAACGCCGAGCAGCTTGCAGGCATGGGTTACAGGCATGGGGTCCGGTTTTTTTACCGGGCAGGTGTCGCCACCCACCACAACCTCGAAGTAATGGGCAATGCCGGTGCGCTCCAACAGGGGTTTTGTGAAACGCTCAGGCTTGTTGGTCACCACCGCCAGCTTGTAACCCCCATTTTTCAACAACTCCAGCCCTTCTTTCACGCCGGGATAAAACACCGAGTGATTGCCGTTGATATGGGTGTAGTGGTTTTGCCAGTTGGCCATGGCCTGTGCATACAGGTCAGGTGATGCTTTTTCAGTCATGCTGCCAGTCAGGCTTCGGTTAACCAGGTTTTCCGCGCCCTTGCCCACATACACGGCCACTGTTTCCTCAGGCAAAACAGGTTTGCCCAAGTCAACCAACATGGCGTTCACTGCGGCGGCCAGATCGGGCACGGTGTGTAAAAGTGTTCCATCCAGGTCGAACAATACTGCTTGCTTGGTCATGATTGTTTATCTCGTAGTGGCGAGCTCGGCGCGCATTTGATCGATCACGGCCTTGTAGTCGGGCTTGCCGAAAATGGCTGAGCCAGCAACAAAGGTGTCGGCACCTGCACGCGCGACTTGCGCTATGTTGTCGGGCTTTACGCCACCATCGACCTCAAGACGAATATTCTGGCCACCCTTGGCCACATGGGCATCAATACGCTTGCGCAATTCGGCCAGCTTGACCAAAGCTTGAGGGATGAAACTTTGACCGCCAAAACCGGGATTCACTGACATCACCAAAACAAGGTCAAGCTTGTCCATGACGTGATCCACCCAGGAAATTGGGGTGGCCGGGTTCAGCACAATACCGGCCTGACAGCCAGAATCACGGATCAGGCCCAAAGTGCGGTCGAGGTGATCTGTGCCTTCGGGGTGAACACTGATGAGGTTTGCGCCAGCCTTTGCAAAGTCGGGAATAATTCGATCCACAGGACGAACCATGAGGTGGACATCAATCATTGCGGTGGTGTGGGGGCGCAGGGCTTCGCAAACCAAAGGGCCAATCGTGAGGTTGGGTACATAATGATTGTCCATCACGTCGAAGTGAACCCAGTCCGCGCCAGCTGCAATCACATTTTTCACCTCGTCGCCCAAGCGGGCAAAGTCGGCAGAAAGGATACTGGGGGCGATAACAAACGGGTTCATGGTTGGCCTTCGATGGAGAATTCGACAATCAAAGCAAGAGTTTAAACGAAACTACCCCCACGAAAAGGCTTTGCAAGCGGCTTCGGATTTGTGAAATCGGGGGTTTGAAGTCATACTTGAAATCTATAGCAACATTCACAAGCCACACCGCATGAGCAGCCCGTCACCGTATCAGTTTGAAGTTCGAGTCAGCACCCAGTTTCTGGAAGAGCAAAGTGACAAAGACAAAGGCCCTTATGTGTTCGCCTACACCATTGAAATTGAAAATGTGGGCGAGAGAACTGCGCAATTGTTAAGCCGCCACTGGATTATCACCGATGCGCACAATATTGTTCAGGAGGTGAAAGGCGATGGGGTGGTGGGCGAGCAACCCACTCTGCGACCAGGCGAGCGATTTGAGTACACCAGTGGCTGCCCCTTGCCCACCCCGGTGGGTACAATGAAAGGCAAATACACCTTTGTGGGCGAAGGCGGCGAGCAGTTTGATGTGCCAGTGCCCGAGTTTTTGCTGTCAATGCCCCGGGTGCTGCACTAATCCTTGTCGGGGGGCGTGCTTGGTGCTGATGATTCTTCGTCGGGTTTTTCGACTGGATGATCTACCCTGGCCCTCAACGTCCACCACATAATGAACACGATCAGGCCCAAAGCCAAAACCATTTCCGCAATGAGTAACCACATGTCCAATCCACTCCGTTGTTGGTGGCCCAGCACCGTGCTGGCCGCCTTGATTCTATCTGGATGCGCTACTGCTCCGACCCCGAAAACGGCTGAATGTTCATGCCCGGCAGGAGAAAAACAGGCCCAGACCGAGAAAAAAGATGAAAAACCGGCCCTGCCTCTGTTTGTGAAGTCTGACTTTTCAAGCTTGCCAGGATGGAGCACCGCCAACCACGGGCGTTTTCTGGAGGCATTTTCAGAGCAGTGCTCAGTCAATGGCAATGCCTTGGCCAAACGCAAAGCCACCCCCACCGGTTTGCTGGAAGCTTGCCGCAAAGCCCGACAAAACCTGAGCGGGAATGCGCTGCTGCCAGCACAAATCTGGATGGAGGCGAACTTTGATGTGTGGCAGCTTCAGCAGGAAGACGGCAAGAAAGAAGGTTTGCTGACCGGTTACTTTGAACCCCTGTTAAAAGGTGCACGCCAGGCACAGGGTGCATACAATGCGCCACTTTACGGCGTGCCCGCGGATTTGATCACCGTGAAGCTAGACGAACAGTACCCGGAACTGAAAGGAAAGCGTCTGCGTGGCCGTCTGCAGGGCAATACGCTGGTTCCTTTCTTTGACAGGGCGGAATGGGAGCGCTTGGGACCAGACCGTGAAAAACCGATTGTTTGGGTAAACGACAAACTGGACGCATTTTTGTTGCAGGTGCAGGGTTCAGGCCGGGTGACCTTGCCAGACGGCAGCGTGATTCGCTTGAGTTACGCCGAGCAGAACGGCCACCCATATAAATCCATTGGGAAAGTGCTGGTGGATCGCGGAGAGTTGACCGCTGCGCAGGCTACCATTCCGGGCATCAGAAACTGGGCAAAAGCCAACCCCGGCAAGCTGGATGATTTGCTGAATGCCAATCCGAGCGTGGTGTTTTTCAAGGAAAACAAAGTACTGCGCCCACAAGAAGGCCCCGTGGGCGCCATGGGTGTTCCCTTGACTGGCCAACTCAGCCTGGCGATTGACCGTGAAAAAATACCTTATGGCAGCCCGATCTGGATTGAATCCAGCAACCCGGTGACCAACGCGCCCATCGCGCAGGGCACCTTGGCACAAGACACGGGCGGCGCCATTCGGGGCCGGGTACGTGCTGACTATTTCTGGGGAACAGGTGAAGAGGCTGGTACAGCCGCTGGCCTGACCCGCCAACCCTTGAAAATGTGGCTGATTTGGCCCAAGGGCACGCCCCTGCCTGAAAGCGGAAGCTGAAAACCCCAAGGCCTTGCATCAGTTTTTATTTGGCCCTTGACGCTGCTGCAATACGGCGATTCAGGTCAGCGGAAGGAATGGCACCGCTGACGCGTGTGCCATCCTGGAAAAATACGGTTGGCGTACCTGATACGCCCATTCCCCGACCCAAACTGACCAGATCTTCAATTGGTGGATTGCAATTGCCGTTTCCAGTGGGAGATTGGTCTTTCAGCATCCAGTCATCCCACATCTTGGACTTGTCACTGGCACACATTACTTTTTGCGCCTTATCGACGGAATCGCGGCCCAGGACTGGATACACGTAGGTGTACACCGTGGTGTCTTGCAGTTTGGTCAAAGTTTCCTTGCGAAAACGTTTGCAATAACCGCAGTTGGGATCTTCAAACACGGCAATTTTCCGGCTGCCGGTCCCGTAAACGGTTTTCAAGGCCAAACCCAATGGAAGATCTTTCTCGAAGTTGATGGCATTGAGCTTGTCCAGCCTGGCTTCGGTCAAATTGGCCATGGATTTGCTTTCCATAAGCTCGCCCAAAATGAGATGGCTGCCACTGGCATTGGTGTAAATGATTTTTTTGGTGCCATTGTGATTGACCACCACCTCAAACAAACCATCGATAAACTCGATGTCGCTGACCGATACCACCTTGACACCGGATGCCCCCAAAGACTCATTCACAGCTGCCGTAATGCGTTCAACCTGCGACTTGCTTGCCGCCGCCTGCACAGGCTGAACTGATTGGGACAAGGCCCACGCGCCCGCTGACAAGGCAATTACAGAGAAAACAACAGCACTGCTGCGCTTGCGAAGGGACAAAGGTAGATTGAATTTCATAGGCCTGCTTGGGTAAAAATGATGAATTGTAGTTAGGACACGCTTGAAGGCAATTTGTTCATTGCGCCAGGACTTTTCAGTTGCAGCTAGCGCATGGCTTGTTGGGACAACCAACGTTTGAGCATGGGCAATTGGTTGACAAGGTGCATGCCTTTGTTGCGCACCCAGGCAGCACCTGGCAGGTCGAGACGAAACAAGGTGTGCAGGCCATCGGTAAGAAAATGCACAGGCGTGCAAGCCGCTTTGCGACGACGCTCCCAGGCGCGCCACAATTGCTCGTCAGCAAGGCCCAGGCGCTGCACGGCCAGAAGGCGCTTGCGTGAGGTGAGCAAATTGGCCAACTCGGCTGCGTCCTCAAGCCCGAGGTTCAGACCTTGACCCGCCAGGGGGTGAATGACGTGAGCGGCATCGCCCATCAATACAACGCCGTTGTCGAACCAAACCGGCGCAACACCATGCTTGAGCGGAAATGCGTAAGTTTTACCCACCAGCACCAGATCACCGTAAAGTTCTTGAACCGCGGCGCCCGAGAGGGACTTCACACGATTGACCATGTCTGCCGGGCTGAGTTGTAGCAACGCCTGGGATTGCGACAAGGGCATGGACCACACCATGGACACATGTGGCCCCGGCAGCGGCAACATGGCCAAGACGGAATCGCCAGCAAACCATTGGCGTGCAGCCCCGTGATGCGGCTTCTCAATGGCGAAGGTGGTAACCACGCCTTCAGCACTGTAGTCATCAAGCGCGAAATCGAGACCAGCCTGCTTGCGGGTTTGGCTTTGCGCACCGTCTGCGGCGATCAGCAGGGGAACACGCACTGTTTTCAGGTTGGTCACCACGGCCCATCCCTCTTTTTCGCGGGAAAGGCCCTCTACCCTTGCATCAAGCCAATCAATGCCGGGCTGGTAGCGCATGGCTGAGAACAACACATCGAAGAGGCAACTTTGCTCAATAATCCAGGTGAGGTAGTCAACCCCAGTGTCACTCGCGTTAAAACGCAAATGGCCCTGCGCATCGCCGCTGGAATCGCCCCACACCTGCATCTCGGTGACGGGCTGCACTTTCTCGCTGGGAATGTTGTCCCATACCCTTAGCCGGTCAAGCACGCGTTGGCTTCGATGTGACAAGGCAAAAACCCGGGGATCGAATCGCTGATCGGGATTGGGCTGAAACTGGGGCGGACGTGCTCCAACCACCAGCACTTTGAAACCAGAACTGGCCAATACCAGAGAAGCAACCAGCCCCACCACACCGCAACCAATAATAGCCACATCGTAGCTGGACGTTTGTAGAGGCTGCACGCTTGTAAGATTGCTCATGGGTCGGGAGGACTGGCTTTATTAATTATTGAACATGCTACAGCGATTTTGCATTTGTTGTTTGCGCAACGTCAAAGTTTCGGATAAACTTGCGGGCTTCGGTAGTGAACACCACCGAAAACGCGTGGCCGAGTAGCTCAGTCGGTAGAGCAGAGGATTGAAAATCCTTGTGTCGGCAGTTCGATTCTGTCCTCGGCCACCACCCACCCCTTGTACTGCCTGGTACACCACAAAAGGGGAGCCTCCTAATGTATTTTCCAAGTGCATTTCAACGCTTTCATTAGCTGCTACACTTGTTCCACAAGAAATAAATCAAAACTGGCGCCACGCCCTGCTTCACAACGCCACACTGCGCACGAATGGATCGATGACCAAGCCCAATGAGGTGGCCGAGGCTTTAAGACTGGCCGAGCTATATCAACTTGCGATTCTTGACACTCAACCCGAGGAGGGTTTTGAGGCGGTGGTTGATTTGGGCGTATCTGCCTTCAATTGCTCAAGTTGCATTGTTTCATTTGTCGACTCGGACCGCCAATGGTTCAAGGCTCGCCGTGGCTTTAACAGCCTGCATGCAGACGAGACCCCGCGCGATATTTCAATTTGCACCCACACAATCAAGAAGGACGAACCCATGGTCATCCCGGACTGCACCCAGGATGAACGCGTGAAAGACAGTCCGCTGGTGACCGGGTCGCCCTGGATTAGGGCCTATTTGGGCGTACCCATCAAAACCCCCACGGGTGCCAGAGTAGGTTCATTCTGCCTGATCGACACAAGCCCCAGAACCTGGAGCAGTGCTGAAATCAAAATGGCGAAATCGATGGCTGCCTTGGTGGAAGTATCGCTGGCCAACCGACAACAACAGGCACAGGGCGCTTATTCACGAGAGCCAATTTTCCAGGATGGACATAGAAGCGACTTTGCAGGCCATGAACAATCCTATGCAAGCTGGAGACGACACGGCGACGAGAGTTTTATTGCATTGTCACCCAACCTGGAGGATTGGCTTTGCTTAAGCCACAGCCCGAGGGTGAGTTGGGCCTGGTTCAACGGCTTGATTGTGAGAGAGCACCTCCACGATGTTGAACTGGCCAGGGAACTTGGCAACGGCCAGGTGTTTCAATATCAAATCCAGTTGCCCAATGGCCGGCTGTTGACCCTGAAAGAACGAACCTACAAAACCCCCGAAGAGGAAGGTGAAGCACTGACGGTGGGCTTGCTACAAAATATTGCTGTGGCTGCACAGCTGCCGCGCACCGCCGTACAAGGCCGCCCCAACCCCCTGGACACCTTGAAAACAAACACCTTGAGTTTTCTTGCGGAATCAACTCGAGGGAAACTGGTGTTGGATTTGAACTTCAAATTAGTGCAACTTGGACAAGTTGACGACAGTGAGCTTCACCGGGTGAAAGACAACCCGTCGGTTCTCGATTTTATATATGAGGAAGACAGGGAAAATTTAGTTCGGGAAATGGAAACGGTATTGGGAACGCGCCTGAAGAAAAAAGCATTCGCCAGAATCAGGCTACCTGACAGCAAACCCGTGTGGGCGCGCTTTGTGATTGACCGCCCCGCCCCCGGAATTGAAACCAGCCGCAAGGCACTGGTGCTTCAGTACACCAAGATGGTGAATGAATCGACGATGGTCGACCGCAATCTGTTTGACCAAACCTTGTTGGGGATGACCGAAAAACTAGGAGGCTTGGGCACCTGGTTTTACCATGTCGACAGCGGTTTGCTGAAGGTGAGCGATCAGTTCAAAGCCATCTGCAAAGCCACCGAGCTGCCTTTGGGCAGTATCTTTGAGCTGACAGAACTGTTGACCCGATTGACCGGGAAGAACATGGCATCGACCTTGATCGAATGCATCAACAACCGCCAGGCCGCCCACATTGAATGCGAGGTGAACTTCGAAAGACTCACTGGGCAACGCTGGTTTCGCTTCAGCTTTCAACCCATTAGCAACGGCCTGGGCAGCAGCAGTGGCTTGTACGGCTCGGTTGAAGACATCACCCACACCAAGCACCTGGCGCAGGAGTTGTCCCGAAAAAGCACAGCACTCAACCAGGTACTGAATACCCTGACCGACGGCACGCTTGAACTGGATGAGGCCTTGCAGGTTGAGGCCATGGATGCGAAAGCTCGGCCTTTGATTTTGGGCAAAGAAACCTTCATTCACCAGGCAGCCATTGCCGATGTGTTGCCAGGATTGGACTTATTGGAGTTTCGAAAACGCCAATCCGAACTTCGACGGCAGGGCACGACAGGAGATTTTGAATTTTTCAACACTCGAACCAATCGTTGGTTGCGATTGAAATTTTTGCCTCGGGAAGACGGGCTGACTATTTTGCTGCGAGACATTACCCAACGCAAAGCGATGTACCGGGATTTGTTCATGGTGGGCTCTGCAATTGAGCAGATTAATGAAGTGATTATGGTGACCAATGACCTTGGCAGCAATGCCACTTCTTTTCAGTGCATTTACCTGAACTCGGCATTTGAAAACGTAACCGGACAAGCTGTGGCAAAGTGGTTGGGCCGTAACCCGTACCCCTTGATTGCGGACCGCCTGCCGCTGCGCGACTTCAGAAAACTGCTGGTCTCCCTGTTAAAGCGAGAGAAGCTGACCATCAAAACCCGTTATGAAACCGACAATGGTGCGCATGTACCCTGCGAGATATTGGTGTCGCCTTTTGTCGACAAAGAAACCGGAACGCCTTGGTCTTTGATTGTTTTCAGGCCATCGAGCACCTGATAATGGGCGCAATCAAAAAATAATATGTACTGAGCCTGCTTTTGAACCTTGCCCTCACATTGCCCAAATTGCTAAAGGCCGTGGTACTCGCCACGGGCCTTGCGCTCGCCCATGGGCAGGCCATGGCGGTGGATTATTCGCTTAGCGGATTCGGCACTGTTCAATACACACTGGGCGACAACGAGCAGAAATACCTGCGATTCATCAACGAAGACGGCACCTTCAAAGTCAACTCGATTTTGGGGGCGCAGCTGGATGTCAAGTTCAATCCCCAACTCAGTGCGACCGTTCAATATGTTGTTGCACCGAAGCTGGACAACGACGAAGACGTTGAAATTGACACCCGCTGGGCTTTCGTCACCTACAAGCCCAATGACAACTGGAGCTTTAAGGTTGGCCGCCAGCGACTGAATTTTTATCTGGATTCCGAGAATCTGGACGTTGGCCAAACCTATGTACCCGCGAATTTAAGCCCCGAAATCTACTACAACGCGGGTGTTCTTGGCACAGATGGATTTTCAGCGAGCTACCAGTTTGAAGACACTGGTGGCCGTTATTGGCGACTGCAGGCAATCGCTGGCAACAGGGATATTATTCAACGCTTATCCAACACCACCGCAGATTTTCCAACCAATCGATATGAAGTGGCCGGTTTTGTCATCGGTGTAGATGGTGACCGATACCGATTGCAACTTGCACATCATGAATCACAGCTGGATCGGGAAATACGCCAGTTCAACGGGCGACGGGTGGTTGGAGGCTCGCTCAATGCGAGACTACATTTCACCAACTTGGGTGCAGAGTACGACTGGCAACGCTACACGCTTCGTGCGGAATTAAGCCAACTCGAATTTTCATCCACCAACAAAGGCGTAATTCCTGACTTTGGACCACAAGTTATTATCGTGGACACTCCCGAGTTTGAAGAGCATGGTGGCAACCTTACACTGATTCGTAAAATTGGTGGGCAGCATGCGATTTACACCAGCTTGGGCCGGTTCATTTCCGAATTTGATGACCAGTACTCGATCGCGATTGGTGGAAAGTATGCGCTGAGTGCATCTGACTCGCTCAAAGCAGAAATTCAACATGTGGTGGAAAAAAATACTCGACCGCAGTTGTCTGACAACCGCATTCCCAACACTACGTTCAATTTCCTGAGCGTGTCTTACAACTGGGTGTGGCAATGATTGCGCGCACGACCAGTTTTGTGAAGGCCGCTGCATCAATTGCCCTGTATTTGATGTTGGGGGTGGTTGGTGCCGCCTCGGCTGAGGTGTATGTGGTGTCGTCGGCAAGCCACCCGGTGAATGAAATCGCGATTCGTGAACTGCGCAGCATTTACAAAGGCCGTTTAAGCCAGGTGAATGGGCACCGCCTGACGCCGGTGAATACAGCCCCGGGCACCACGGATCGTGATGAGTTTTTACAACGTATCATGAATTTGAACGAACTGGACTACACGGGCTACTGGCATGTACGCCGATACACGGGCCAAGGTACCCCCCCAGTTGAGGTGGACAGCAAGGAAGAGCTATTTGCCACACTGAAAGAGCAGCCTGATGGAATTGGTTATGTGTGGGTACCACCTGGCAGCAAGCCGAGGCTGCCAGATGGCTTCAAAGTGATTCGCCTGAAATAAGGCAAAAATCAGATTGGTACGATCTTTTTATTCTTTGGTGTAGCCTTTGCTCAAGGGCAGCCACCACGTGAAACCAAACACCAGTGTTTTCAATACCACTTTGCCCACAGGAAGATTGAGTGCGCGCAAACGGTTGATGGCCAACGGAATTTCAAGCACATGCGCCAGCAAGATGATGGCTGCAAAAATTGTGAGAAAGGGAACATGAAAACCCAGCAACCCGACCAATGGAACGATCAGCCAAAAAACCACCAAGCCCGCTTGAAGCCCGTACCAAACCCGTTGTTCGCCCATGAGTGTGCCCCACTTTTGTTGATGTAGGGGAAAGTGTAACTCAACGGGTCAGCACTGCCGTGTTGAAGCAATCCATGTTATCGACTTGAACATAAACTTCATTGGCTTCCAGCCCCAGTACTTCAAGAATTTCATCAAGACTGCTGCCCAACGAGTTCAAACCAGCCCGCAAAACCGGGTTAGTGGCGAGTACGTTGAGAATTCCGTTCAGGGCATTCACACCGGTATTCAAATTGGTCAGCAAATTGCCAACGCCCTGGGAAGCCTCAAAGCTGTAGGAAGTGGTCACGGTTGGATCTGGATAGCCCACCATGGCGATATCATTTGCGCTGCCACTGCCCACATTCGCATTCACTGTACGTTGCCCCAACAGAGGCAAAGAGGGCAAGCGCAGCGCAGCAGCGATTGGGGTCGAATCCAGATCAACTGCAACCGAAGAATCGGACTGAGGCAGCTTGCAGTCAATGTCTTTGATATCGACGGAGCCACCACCGGCAGTCACGGTTAAATCAAGCACACCAATTCGGCTCGAAACCGCAACTTGTTCTGTACGTGCCGTAGCGATTACTCTCCCATCCGTGTTCCGCTTGGTAGCGACAAACAACTGGGGGGGACTCAGCACTGAAACATTCAGGGTGTTACCCAAATTAAGGCGAATGCCATTCCCACCCACCCCACTTGCCGCGGCGAAGCTGGAGGCGAAGGCCAAATTACCCAAGCGAACCGAGGCGCCGGCAAACTCGGAGTCTCCACTGGTATCCGCGGACAATATTTCACTGAGCAAAAAGTCGACTGTGTCTGCCGGACCATTGCCAGGAATTGCAATGACTGGAGCCTCCGGACCTGCAACACTCAATGCAGCATCCAGCAGGCGGGCAGCGGTAACCTCGGTGTTCAATAAACGCGCCATGTCCAGTTGATCACCAGTTCCAAACACGCCCAACTCAACGCCCAATTGCAGCAAGTCCACCTGGGCGTTTGACGCCAACAGGCCCTGAAACCCCAACAAATTCAAGCGCAATTCGGTACCGATGGCGCTCATCAAGGGTGACAAACTTGATCCATTCAAATTCAAAGCCAATAAATTGGTACCCACCAAACCCGAGATCACCGGGGTGACAGTGGCTTCAGCCACGGCCACAACCGGTTCTGTGCCCAGAAACGCAGCGGGCACATTACGCACCAGACGCACCAACACGGAACGGTCGCAAGCGTTGGCTGGCAGCAAGGTATCTGTGCCCCTGACATTGCAATTGATCGAGATATTGTCAGTGCTGTCGTCAAGGCCATTGCGCCTTGCATAATCAACAGCCGCGGTGAAGCCTTGAGGGGCGTTGCCAATGTCGCTGGCAGCCGCCTTGGCGGCCAGATCAGCAATACGTTGCACTTCCTCCTTCTCCCACACCACTTGCCCCAAACCCAACACGGCCAAGGCACCCACGGTCATCAGCATGATGAATACTGTGAGAATGGTCATGGCTCCGCGCTGGCGGGACGACACTAAAACGGACCTGGAATGTTGTGTGGACATGTCAATGCTGCAATGGCGAACAAGCTTGATTTTGCATGAAAAACCATCAATTTGATATCCGAAGCTGGCGGGAAATCTGCATTCAGATCGTGTTTTCAGTACCGGCTTATTTGCTGTCTTTGAGGAACTTACCAAGTATTCGTTTGCTGGGTTTGAGGCGACCAACCAATGCTTTGGCCACACTGGCGATGATTTCCATGGGAGCAGCCAGCGGAGAGGTTTGCGCATGCGCGCCCAGTTCAATCAAAGTGGCGGCGTCAATAACACCTGTTTTGCCTTGCAGCAAAACAACACCCAATTCGGGATTGTTGGCCTTGATTTGGTGAAGCAGCGGGGATTGACTGGCTTGCTCCGCATCAATCAACATGACTTTTACTTCATATTGCTGGATTGAACTCTCAGCCAGCTGCAATCCTGAACTGGACAGAACACGCTCAAACTGGTTTGATGCGGCCAGTTGAGCCTCTAGCGCCAAACGTGAGTCTTTGTTTGAATCGACGATAAGCACCGTTGTCATTGCCCCCTCCCTTTGGTATTTGGAAGTTGTTTAGCAATTAAGGTGCCAGAAACACAGAGGAAAAAAGGCCCTTTTTGGTGCAGGCCCTGGTTTCGACCTCGAGATCAGGCCCTGCCGAGCATGGCCTTGATTTCCCGCCACAAACTGTCAATTTCCGCAGCCGATTTGGAATTCGGCGCGAATTCATTGACCGATTTACCCAAGCCGACACTGATCACAAAGTCGTTTCGCTCATGCACAATAGTGCGACAAATCTTGGCTGTGGCCTTGAGCTGTTCAAACACGATTTCCGGGGTGCTGCTGAACACCGAAGCACCGTTGATGACCCAGGTTACTTTACTACCAGCGTCTGATGCCCACTCTAGTGTGCTGCTTGCGCTGTGAATGTCCAGCGGGCTAGCCTTGGTGGGAATTAACACCAGGTCAGCATGCTCCATGGCGTCCTTGACCCATTTTTTATCTGTGGGGGGCATGTCAATAAACACATAGTCATAGCCCTCGTCCTCAAGTTCGGAAAGCGCAATCACGATGTCATTGAAACCCACCTTTCGTACATCTGGATAATCGGCTTCACGCAATGAATCCCAAAAGCGGCTGGACCCCTGAGGATCCAGATCAAGCAAAGCCACTTTCTTTTTGCCCTGCTGGCTGGCCAAGGCAGAAAGATTCAAGGAAAGCGTTGTTTTCCCAGCCCCGCCTTTGCGGCTGCTAATGATGATGGTTTTCATGGGTGGACATCCTGTGCAATAGGAAATTAAAGCAATATCGAGAATTTATTCTAACCTGCCGATGCAGTGGGGAAAAAGTTGTTCGATGCGGCTTGGCCGCAACGGCATTTGAATGCTCTGCCGGGTCTGCCACAGGGGAATTTGATCAGTCAATAATTGGCTTCCCACCCAGCCGTCTTGCCCACCCAGCAGCACAAAATAATTTTCATCGGGATCGGAAAGGTCGGAGAGGTGCCGACTTTGAGAACCGTAGCTGGTCTCATCAAAACCCCGAATCAAGTTGTGTGCGTTTTTCATTAAGGTTTCCCGGGAACCCGCAGCAGGAAACGATTTCGAAGAAAACAACTTACCCAGCAAAGGCACATGCCCAAGCACATGACGCAAGCGGATTTTGTGCAAATTACCCCAAAGTTGCCAATGCTGAGCCTTGCGGTTTGCCTCGTCTACACACAGCGACACAATTTTAACCCGCTCCGCGTCGGTGAGATTTTCAAGGTCTTCCATCAAACAGGCTGACAGATAAGACCATTGATCCATGAGGCTGGGTGTTCGGCCCGCGTAGCGCAAAACTGACAGTTGCTTTACCAACGCAGCCAATAAAAATTCGAATTGAAGCGCGGCAAAACTGTCGGCGGTGTAGGCACCGCCCCACAAATCAATTGAATTGCACAACACAGCCTGTTCACTGTTGCGCAAGTAGGGGCGGCAAAACTCAGCCAGTTGACTGGACAATTGATCGGCTAGCGGTGAGGTCACATCCAGTTGCAGAGCCAATAGGGTTTGTGGAGTGAATCTTTTTTGAGAATTGAACAAAGCCCGTGCCCGCATGACGCGATCGTCGCCATTGAACAGAAACCCCAAGCCGGTTACCTCTGAAGGCCGGTTGTTGGCAGACACAATAAAACCAGCAGCCGGGTTGATCACACTGGGGAAATCGCGGGCACACACCTGCACCGACCAGTGTTCACTGGCCATGGACTCGGCCAATACCCAATCGTCTTCCGGGAAACCGGGCCGCTTGGGCAAGGTGGCTGCCAACACATGACCAATATTTCCAGCCGTATCAGCCCCCAGCACATTGAGCGGAGTGACGCCCACGCCATGCATGGCTTGCTGCAACTGTTCTACCTTCTGCGCCTGCATGCCCTGCAAAAAACTGGTGATTTCATCGGTAGGCCAGTGCCCTGCCCAACGCAACGCCAGGTTGTCTTTGCCGCACAAACGCCCCAAAGCCGCGCAATCTGTAAGCACAGGGCCATGGGGGGAGAACCTGAGTTTTCGAGTTCGAGACCATGAAAAGCGGACCCGAATTTTTACCACCTGCTCGGCCGTATTGTGCAAGGTGCTGTCGTCCAGGCGCACCAGATCTGACGATGCGGCACGCAAATTGGTGCCGCCCCAAGCCAGGTTTGGGTTTCTCCCAAGGCCCAGTATGGGCACGCCCGGAAACATCAAACCCACACACTGGTAAGTGGGCGTGCGCAGCCCCACCATCATCCACACATTGGGCAAGTGCTGACCCAGGTGGGGGTCGTTCACCATGAGCGGCTTGCCGCTTTGTGTGCGTGTGCCATGTACCACGATTGAATTGCTGCCAGAACGAGAGAGACTATTCAGAAACTCGCCAATTTGCTGGGCTGTGCTGGGCTTGCCGGAATTCGGACTGTCGAAACTGGTGGACACACCTGCCCCCACTCGGCGAAGCCGGTTCCACCATTCGATGAAGTCACCCGACAGGCGATGCTCAATCAGCGAGAAATAAATAGGCCAGTTCACATCGGCGCCCGCCAGCCGCCCAAACAGCAAAATATCCAAAGGGGTGTACGGTTCAGGTTGAATGCCCAAAAACTTTTCATCGACCCCACGCTTGCGCTGGGCTTGAACACAGTTCAACCCAGCCACAAAGCCTTCGACCCATTCCTGGCTGCTTTTGGGCATATTGGACCAAATCTCAGGTGCGGCACGGCCAAAATTGAGCAAGCGAATCAGGTGGTCCATGTCGACAAAGCCACGCCCACCCATTTCAGCCAGGCGGCCTTGAGCAAGGCGCTTCAGGAACTGCAACTGCGGGCCACGTTGAAACTCTGTGATTGTGCCCAGTGCGAAAGCACCATCGCGGTCCGAACCAGAAAAAACGTAGGGCACAAAAAATTCGTTGAATCGAATGAATGTGCCCGCAGGAAACGGCAAGCTTAAAGCCTTGAATTGTTGCAGCCGGTCTTCAAGTGTGTAGGTGGGATAGCGAACTGACAACCAGCCCATGGAGCTGGACAAGCGGGCCAGCCCCCGTGCGAGTTTGCGAAGCAGGGGGTTTTGGGAAGGACCTAGGGATTTGAGCAAAACAGGTCAGGCTGAAGGATTGTAGATACTCCTGAGGCGACCCTTAAGAGAGGCCGTAGGAAACCAGTTTCCCCAGGCGTTTCTGGAGTTTCTTCTGAAGGCGCTGTTGGCGAGCCGCTTTGAATTGCCCACCCAGCTTGTTAACCCAAACCATGGCTTGGCGCATTGAACACACTCACATTGAATTGACGTCAAAGTGTGATTGTGCAGCTCTCAGGTTGCAGGGATATGACAGAAAGGGCTTGAAGAAGATTACGCCACTTTCTTTTTGCGCTTTGCAGCGGCCGCCTCGATCTCAGTGTGCATGGCCACAAATTCGTGGCTAAGCTTGTGCACGGGCATGAAATGAATCATCGGCTTGGCCGCTTCATGGCTTTCACGAATTTTCACGGAAGAGGACAAGCAGGTGTTCAACACCGGGTGCCCCTCCTCCAACAATTCAGCCACCAATTTTTGCGGCAGGCTTGCGCGGGGCTGAAACTGGTTGACCACAATGCCCTCCACCTCAAGCGCGGGGTTGTGGTCGGCGCGTATTTCATTAAGCGCATCCATGAGGTTGTACAAGGCGCGACGAGAGAATTCATCACAATCGAAAGGAATGAGCACTGAATCAGCCGCAATAAGCGCAGAGCGCGAGAAGAAGTTCAAAGCGGGGGGCGTGTCGATATAAACACGGTCATATTGACCTTTTAGTTCATCGAGCGCTTCGCGCAGCTTGAAAATTTTGTAGCGAGATTCAAGCTTCACCTGTAGCTCTTCAAGTGCGGGGTGGCTACCGAGCAAATCAAGATTCTCATAGGGTGTTTCAACCACAAATTCAGCGCTTTTTTTGGGGCGAATTTTGAAGTTCAAGGCTTGATCGAAAAAATCAGCCAAGGAATATTCAAGAGGCGCCGAACCGCGACCCATGATGTATTGGGTGCTGTTGCCTTGCGGATCAAGATCGATCAACAGGGTTTTCAAGCCACTGTTGGCTGAGATCGCCGCCAGGTTGCTGGTAATGGTGGATTTGCCAACCCCACCTTTTTGGTTGAAGACCACCCGACGCATGCGCAATTCCCCTTAGACGATTTTTTTCAATACTGTAACAACTTTTTCGAACACTTTGCCATAGGGAGCGCGCAGCAGGGGCGCCGCATTGAATCTGGATTGCTCCAGAACAGGTTTAAGCTGAGACATTGCATTGAAACCCACCAAGCCGTGATACGCACCCATGCCGCTGGCACCCACCCCACCAAAGGGCATGTGGTCGTTCAGCACATGCCACATGGCATCGTTCACAGTAACACCACCAGACACGGTTTGACTCAATACCAGTTCCTTTTCAGCCTGTTTGCTGGCAAACAAATAAAGCGCAATCGCTCTTTCTTTGGATTGCACCTGAGCCACAGCCTCCTCGAGTGTCCGATACGCCAGAATTGGCAGAATGGAGCCAAATACTTCTTCCTGCATCACGCGCATATCCGCACTTGGATTGATGACGAGGGTTAAAGGAAACTTTTTGGCTGCTGGCTCGAACACCTCGTGAGCCGGATTAATCTCGATGATTTCTGCCCCCTTTTTTCGGGCATCTTCGACCAGGTCGCGCAAACGTTCCATGTGCCTGGAATTAATAACGCATGACACATCGGGGTTGTTTCGAATGGTAGGGTACTGCTTGTGGGAAGCCCGCTTCACCTCAGAAATAAAACGCCTGAGCTGACTTTCATGCACCATGGCGTAATCGGGTGCAACACACACCTGCCCGGCATTGATCATTTTGCCGTGCGCAGCACATGCAGCGGCCTGCGCCACATTGCCGCTGGGCGCAACAATCAAGGGGGACTTCCCCCCCATTTCCAGGGTCACCGGGGTCAGGTTCTCGGCTGCCGCCTTGGCCACCAGACGCCCTACCCTTTGCGAACCTGTGAACAACAAATGGTCAAAAGGCAGGCGAGAAAAAGCCTCTGCAACAGTTTCATCACCCTCGATCACGGCCACATGTTCTTCGCCAAAATTGCCTTCCAGCAAACGGGCCATCAACGCGGAAGTTCTTGGGCTGTACTCGCTGGGTTTGAGCATGCAGCAATTGCCCGCGGCCAGCGCTGAGGCCAGGCCCGCAAAGCTGAGATACACCGGAAAATTCCAGGGAGTAATAATGCCAATCACGCCCAGGGGCTGGGGTTTGATGTAAGAAACCGACGGGCGAAGCTGCAAGGGCGTGGGCACTTTGCGCACCTTCATCCACAAACCCAGGTGCTTTCGGCTGTGCCGGACAGCAGACAGGCTGCTGACGATATCGAGCATGGTGGATTCATGGCGGGAACGATGGCCGAAATCTTCAGACATTGCATCGAGCAACTCCTCTTCATTGCGAAGAATGATTTCTTCAAGCAAATCCAGGTTGCTGATTCGTTCTTGTTTGGTGGGGTGGGGATTGGCCCGGTAGGATCGCTGTTGGCAATCGAACACATCCTGCAATCGTCCACTGACCAGTTGTAGGTTATCGACTCGATCCAACAATCCATTCTCCGTATCACTGAGATTTGATTGTGAGGGCGCTTACAGTTGTACACAACCCCCTCAAATGAACTGTGTGGAAAAGAAAAAACGGGCCGATAAAGCCCGTTTTTTCAATAACTTACAGCTTTCTTACAAAAATCAGGCTTTCTCGCCCCGGCGATCGAGGAAGTAGGCCAATGCCGGCAGGAATACCACTGCGCCCACCATGTTCCACAAGAACATGAAAGTAAGCAGCAAGCCCATGTCGGCCTGGAACTTGATGGGCGAGAATGCCCAGGTGGCCACACCGATACCCAGAGTAAGACCTGTGAATACAACAGCCTTGCCCGTGGATTTCAGGGTTTCAAAATAGGCATCGGCAAACGGCATGCCCTCTTTCAAATACTCCTCAAGCTTGCCGTAGATATAAATGCCGTAATCCACACCGATACCCACACCCAGCGCAATCACTGGCAAGGTAGCTACTTTTACGCCAATGCCCAGTGCAACCATCAGTGCTGAACACAGCAAGGAGGTGAGTGCCAGGGGCGCGATGATACAAATAACAGTGCGCACCGAGCGGAAGGCCAGCCAAACCAGAATGGCCACTACACCATAAACCCAAATCAGCATCTCGGTTTGAGCACGTTCCACCACTTCATTGGTGGCTGCTTCAATACCGGCGTTGCCCGCTGCCAGTTTAAACACAGCATCACCCGTGTCGTTTTTGGCAATGAAGTCTTCGGCTGCTGCGACCACGCGCTTTAGCGTGTCAGCCTTGTGATCTTCAAGGAAAACAATGATTGGCATGAAAGAACAGTCGGAACTGAACAAACCGTCGGACAGGTTCATGCCACTGATGGTGCCGTTCAACACGAACTGGTTGCGGTTCAAAGCATTCCATTTCAAGTCGCCCTCGCTATAGGCGCTGATGACAAACTTGGAACGATCGGCCAATGAAATACTGCTTTGTACCCCGGGTACCTGCTCAATCGTCCACTGGAACAAATCCACAGCCGCCAGCGTGTTGTACTTGATACAACCGTCCATCTCGGTTTCAACCATGACCACAAACACATCGGTACTGGTGGAGTAGTTGTCGGTGACGTAGGCGTTGTCCAAGTTGTAGCGCGAATCGGCACGCAGCTCGGGGGCGCCTTTGTCAAGGTCACCAATTTGTACATTGGCATTGCCCCACAGGCCCACGGCCAACAAGGCCAGGGCAACTGCCAATGCACCTTTTGCCATTTTGGCTTGCGCAAAACCAGCCAGAAAGTGCCACAACTTGTTGCTGCCAGACTCGTCTTGCTGAAGCTTGGCAACCGCTTTCTCGTCGACACCTGTGTAGCTCATAATCAGCGGCAACAACACCAGGTTGGTAAGAATGATGACGGCCACACCCACCGAGGCTGCAATTGCCAAATCGCGAATCACAGGAATGTCGATCACCATCAGGGTCGCGAAACCGAAACCATCGGATACCAGCGCAGTTAAACCGGCAATGTACAAACCACGGAAAGCCAAACGGGCTGAGTCTAACCTGTTGTGCCCTTCACCCTGCTTGTGAGCGATGGCGCCCACAATTTGAACACCATGGCTTACACCGATCGCGAAAACGAGAAAAGGCACCAACATGGAATACGGGTCAAGCCCCATGCCCATGGCATTGAGCAAGCCCAACTGCCAGATAACAGCAGTGATTGAACAGGCCAGTGTGGCCAATGTGCTTTTTACACTGCGGGAATAGAAAAACAACATGACCAAAGTGATGAGCACCGCGATGCCAAAAAACATCACCACCTGGGTTGCACCCTCGATGAGGTCACCTACAATTTTCGCAAAACCAGTGACCCGGATTTCAATTTTGTCGGAATTAAACTCATTGCGAAGTTCGGCTTCAATGCGCTCGGAGAACTCTTTGTAGTCCAGACGATTGCCGGTCTCAGGATTAATTTCCAGCAGCGGCAGGTAAACAATCGTACTTTTGAAATCGTTGCCCACCAAGCGACCGATTTGCCCGGAAAGCTCAACGTTCTGACGGACCTGGGCAATGCTTTCTGCATCACCGTTGTAAGTGGCAGGGATCACCTGCCCGCCTTCCAGACCTTCCTCAGTCACCGAGGTCCAGCGGGTATTCGCTGTCCACAACGACGCCATTTCCGGGCGATTGACACCAGGAATGTAAAAGGCTTTGTCGGTCACCTGCTTCAGGGTTTCAAGGTACTCGGCATCAAAAATATCGCCTTCCTTGGTTTGTACCGTGACGCGCACCACGTTGCCAAGGCTGGTCAAGTCGGCCCTGTTTTCAAGAAAGTTGACCACATACTCGTGGTTGGTCGGAATCATTTTTTCAAAGCTGGCAGCTACTTTCAGCTGCGTGGCCTGCCAGGCCAGCACGATTGTTGCGATCAGCATCAGCAACATGACCAAGGGTCGTTTACTGAAAATCAATCGCTCGGCCAAAGGGGCTTTGGTTTTTGTTGAGTCTGGAGAAGTCATTGTTGTGTTGCGTCCGTGTGTTGGGTCCGTTTATTTGAATTCAGACAGGGGCAAGGTTTTGAAACCACGCAGACCCGCCAACAGAATTTCTTGGTCGTTCAGTTGCACCACGCTGGCGGAGGGCAACTTGTCGGCTCGACGAGTGACTTGAATGGAGCGGAAGTCGTCTGTGCTGCGCGCTAAAATACCGCGCGATCCCACTACCACCATCGAGCCATCAGCCAACACAGTAGCGCCACTGAAAGTCTCTCTCAATTTGGTGTCCACTTCTTCCCACTGATCGCTACCGAATGGCAAGCGGAATGCGTGACCACGCAGGCCGACAGCGACTACAGTGCGAGTATCGGGCGCTTCCAGCAATGCAAACACTGAACCATCGTAATCAATTTTTTTGCTGGTCCAGGTTTCGCCTTCATCGGCGCTCACCAACACAGTGCCTTGCTCGCCAGCCACCCAGATTTCGCCAGTTTTGGAAAGCAACATGGTGTTCAGATGGTAATTGTTGGGGTTGCTGGTTCGGTCGCCCAAGTAGGTCCAGCTTGCGCCTTGATCTGTACTTTTCAGCAATTGGCCGTAAGCACCTGCCACAAATACATTGCCGTTTCCATTCACAATTACATCCAGCAGCGGCTTGGATGGGCCAACCTCAAAATCGCCTTGTGCCAGATCAAGGGTAAACATGGCTTCTTCAGCGGCCACCTCAAGCGCCTCGCGCACATCGGCGGGTGCGTTTTCGGGCAGATTATCCACTTGTTCTTGCAGCGCATCTGCTTTGGCTTGAACAATGTCGAGCACAAACTGGTTAATGGTTCCACCGTCGATCAACTTGACCCAGTTCACGCCACCATCTTCAGTTTTCAGCACCACACCATCATGACCCACCGCGTAGCCCACCGCATCGTTGGCAAAGGCCACCGAGGTCAAAGTGACTGAAACAGGCACTTTGCCCGCAGTCCAGGTTTGTCCGTTGTCTTCGCTTTTCAGAACCTGACCAAACTCGCCCGCTGCAAACAGGTTTTTGCCGACACGCTCTACATCAATCAGCAATGAGCGGGTTGCATTTGCGCTAGGAATTGCAGGAATTTGAAGCAGATCAACCTTGGCAGTAGACAGACTGCCATAGGTAATTAAACCCGCGCACAGCAAGGCGCCCATTAGCAGCGTAGAAGCCGCTTTGTTGGAAAAACGATTCCGGAGAAACATTGAAGATCCTTTGAAATTAAAAAAGGCTACAAAGGGACCATGCCCCCTTGTAGCCTGAACTTACCCGCGATTACTGAACGCCGAGTCGACGCAGGCCGGCCGGTGTATAGTTGGCGCGGTCTGGCGTGAAGTCGAATACGAACGGCTGTTCTGCTTCATTGGTCAAACCAATGGTCAGGTAACGGCCAGACTGCAAGTCGTACAAGGCTTCAGCAGCGTAGAAAGGAACCATTTCGTTGTAATACTGAATGTTGTGGGCTTCAGCAACGCGCCACAATGCACCTTTGCCATCGTAGTGGTCGATGATGGAGGCTTGCCAGTTGTCTTCGTTCACGAAGAATACGCGCTTGGCGTAAATATGGCGTGCATCGTTCTTCAAGGTTGCTTCCACTTCCCATACACGGTGCAACTCGTAGCGCAGGTTCTCCGGGTTCATGTGCAGAGGTTGGTGAATTTCCTTGTAAGTCAGCTTGTTGTTGGCCAAACGGTAGGCGTTGTACGGAATGTACATTTCCTTCTTGCCCTTCAACTTCCACTCGTAACGGTCTGGTGCGCCGTTGTACAAGTCGTAGTTGTCGGTTGTACGCAGGCCGTCAGCCGCTGTTCCCGGTGAGTCGTAGGCCACTTGGGGTGCACGGCGTACGCGGCGTTGACCAGCGTTGTACTGCCATGCACGGCGCCCTTCCTTTACCTGGTCCAGTGTGTCGTGCACCAGCAGTACGTTGCCGGAAACAGAAACCGGGCTCTTCAGGATTTGATAGAAGTAGAAGTTGATGTTTTCATCTTCACCGGCCTTGTAGAAATTGGGCAGGTTGCGAGGGAATACCAGGGTGTCTTCAATGCGGTTGATAATGAAGGTGCCATCGCGCTCCACTGGTACCTGAACGAAATCGCGCTTGGCTGCACCGCCACGATAACGGGTCAAGTGATTCCAAATAACCTCAACACCATTTTGTGGAATTGGGAAAGGAATGGCCTGCTCAAAACCAACCACGGAGTTACCGTCGTTTTCAGTTTTTGCGTTGGTTGCGTTTTTCTTGGCGGCGTCCAACACTTTCTTGGGGTAAGCCGTGGTGCGGTGTGTTTTATACACATTCATTTTGAATGTGGGGTACTTTTTCAGCATTTCCAGCTGACCTGGTGACAGGTTGGCTTTGTACTGCTCTGCGTTTGCACCAGTGATGGTGAACAATGGCTTTTCATTGGCGAATGGATCCACCAAGTGTTGCCCTGGCTTGTAGCCTGCTGGTGCCTTGGTCAGGCCGCCGGTGTAGGCAGGAATGGTACCAGCGGCATTGCCCGCTTTTTCAGCACCAAATTCAGTCAGGGTTGTGCCCAGCTTTGCCGCTTCTTGCGCGCTGACAGCCGCTTGCGCGGTGCCAACGGCAAACAAGCTTGCCAGAGCCAGTGCTGTGAGTTTTGTTTGAAACTTCAACATAAAAATTCCTCCAGTGTGTCTCTGTTCTTAGAATGAGTAAGATGCGCTCAAAGAGATGAAATCGCGGTCGCGAAGTACATCGTAATCAGCTGCATTGGTGAACGTGGTGTAGTTGATTGATGCACGGGTGTTGGCATCAAATTCAAAACCCAATCCCAAACCAACCGACTGCCGGCCTTCGTTGAAGGCCTGACCGGGCTCAGGTGACCAGCCATCGACATCGTGTGACCATGCGATGCTTGGAATCAAATCTACGCCCATGAATACATCACGGTAAGTGGCTTGGGTGCGCATGCGATAACCCCAAGAGAACTCCGTGACGAAGCCGTTGAAGTCGCCTGTTTGTGTGGCCGAACCAAATACAGGCTGACGACCATAACGGATACCGCCGTTCCTAACATCGGGCAAACCGTCTACAAACACCGCAGCGACTTCACCGACGAACACAACCTGACTTGAACCCAAAGCACGGTCAAATGTCTTGATGAAGGTGTTCTGAATTTGCGTGACGTCGAAACGATCAAAACCATTGACGATCGAATTCAATGGAGCATTGGCTACGCGCTGGTTTAGCGCTGTTGGCACGGTTGCTCCACCTAAGGCGCCTGCCAATGCATTGGAGTTACCGTTAGTCAAACCGGCACGCAACAAATCCGTCGCATTGATCTGAATCGGCAGGTCTTGCACCAGTGATGCCTCACCGGACCATGCCCAACCGCCAACGTTAGTCGCAAAACTAACACCAAATACTTTTTGATCTTCTGGGTAATCGATCACATAGGCTGAGTCAGACAAGGGGCCAAAAGTACTGTTGGGGTTGCTGCCTTTACTCAAGCTCGCCAAGGGCAGGCGTGTGTGATATTGCATTGCATACACACCGAGTTCAGCATCCAGCGACTCAAAGTAACTTCTCAAGGCCAAACCAAACTGACCACCATCGTCAGGTTGACGATCCAAAGTCCGATTGATAAAGAAACCAGCTGGGAAGTTCGCTGAATCTGTCAAAGCAGGCTGGAAGGCCAGACGATCACAACCGTCGGCAGCAAAGTCTGCCCCAGAAAAGTATGTACCACATCCCTCGGGAACCGTTTTGCGCCATTTCAACTGAACGAAGCCTTCCAGACTGGTAGTGTCAGTCAAACCAAGGTTCGCATACAACATTTCAGCTGGCGTGAAACCTTCCTTCAGTTCAGCGCCGGGGCGGCGGAATGCTGATACGTCAACTGTATTCAAGCCAGCGATCGGACTCAAAATAAAAGTGCTTTCACCCCAGCTAACAACTTGTTTACCCAAACGAAGATCTAGTGGCATGCCACCTACATTGGTGTTGATATAACCAAATGCGTCCAACAAATCAATGCCATCAAAACGCGCGTACGGGTGGAATCCGCTGTCCTCCAGTTTTTGGTTTCTGGCATTACCTGTTGGCTCATGACCATGAAATACTTCGTCGTTGTTCAAAGTGTGGTCATAAAACCATTTGACGCGAGTAAAGAAGCCGTAATTGTCCTTCTTCAATTCAAAGTCGTGAACGCCTTTAATAATGGTTGAGAATGGATCGCCTTTCTCGAAGTTCAAATTGCCGTCATCGCCCGTATTGGATGCGCCAGTTCCGCGCAATCCTTCAGCATTAGTATTACCCGGGGAATACAGAGTGCGGTCTGCGCCCTGGATACGAAAGCTGGTACCCACGCTTACGGTGGAATTTACGCTAAGGTCGAAATCGCCAACTTGAAAATTGGCAGCCTGTACAGGCATTACAGCCGCGGCTAATACACCTGCCGCGATCATGTTGCGCACGGCAACGTGTGTTCTTGTTTTAGTAAAAGAATGTTTATTCATGTAGCCCCCAAATAATTATCGAGTCAGCAGGCGCAATGCACCTGCAATCGCCGAACAACCCCAGAACCGAGGATGTCGGAAAATCAACTGAAAAATCGAATAGTTGTTCCGGCCTGCAACAGGCGCGAACCAACCTTATGGGGAACTTCGAGAACCTTGAGAAAAATAAGACATGTCACCTCCAGTAATTGCACCTTGATTGATGCTTTTTGCTAATTTTTTGCTTAGTGTAAAGCAGCTTCCCAAAAAATAAAACCGTAATTACAGTTTTAGTAATTTAGAGCGCCTTATCTAAAAATGTACCACCGGAGTAACATGAAATGTTGCGCGAATTGTCAATACTCGCAATTTAGTAGTAATTTCACTACAAGGCTTGTCAGGACTTGATTCCGAGATATCGGCTTACCACATTCTGAATTCGTGTTTCAAATTCTTGGGTGCGAAATTTGATGGGGCCCGCATCGCGCAAGCGGGCATTGTGCAAGGCACCGTAAACCATCTGAATGGCAAAAGCCAAGGCCCGCAACGGGTCTGGGTGAACGGTGCTGTCGATGTGTTGCAACAGGGGCTTTGAAACCGTGGTGATAAAACCAAAACCCACATCCCTCATGGGCGTGGATTCGATAAAGCCTTTGGATTCCCGAATGAAAGCTTCGGTCAAGATTGAGCTGTATTCGCCCTGAAAAATACCTACAAGAAAACTGACTACTTCGTCGCAAATCAATTTGCCTTCCACGCCAACCCAGTTGCGGTCGTCAAACTGGCTGGCGGCGCTCATCAGCAACTCTTGGCAGCTTTCGGCGATCAAGGCGTCAAAGTAGCTTTCTTTGTCTTCAAACCGGCTGTAGAACGAACCCACGGTGCAACCCGCTTCAGTGCAAATGTCCTTGATTGAAATTTCCTCAAGCACGCGGGTGTGTAAAAGCTTGCGCCCGGCTTTCAGCAGGTCGTGCCGCTTTTGAAGGCTGCGCGCCTGCATGGCTGGGCGTACACCTTGGGTATTTTCTATAGCTTCAGCTTTGGCTTGGTTTTTCACTGGAAATAAGAGCGCCCACGTGGAGTGGGCGCTGCAAGTAATCGATTAACAGCCGGATTATGGCATTAAATTTTGCAATGTGGGTAAATTCAAAGTGCCACGCAGCGCCACCAAAGGGGTGACCAGGTCGCGAGAGGCGGTTACCAAATATTGCGGGTGATAGCCGTAAACCAGCAGGCCCAGTGTTTCGCCTTCAGCCAACCGTTCAGCCACGCCAGCCAATTCCACATGGCGCTTGCCGAAACCGCGAATGGGCGTCACCTGATCATCGATCAAGCGCCATGCTCCATTTCGATTCACGCCCAACCCGACGAACAACATGGGGTCGCAGCCTGGCTCAAGCCCAGCCAACCCAATGGGCGACATGGCTGTTGCTGAATAGATTTGACTGCACAGCGGATTCATCAACATGTCAACCGGTGCCGCGATTTCAAAGGTCGCAGTTGGAATACCTGCCACCACATTAACACCAGCGGGCAAGTCGATGGGCATGACCGCGGGTGCAAACGGATAACGCAAAATACCAGTGACCGCACTGGTGAGCACATTCAATGGATCCGCCCCTGGCGTGAAATCGATTGCCACTGGCTGGGTATTGCTGTTGGTCGGCTGGCCCTTGGCTTGTGGACCCAGGTTGCTGAAGAATGTGTTTTCGTTCACCCACACTGCGGCGTTTTCACTGGCTGTGCCTTGGCCCACATCGTCATTCAGGCTTAGGCAAACTTTGCCTTTGTTCGCAGCCAAGGTTGTGAAAGCATTGGACTCGCTGGCATTTTTAATTGCAGCTGCCTCTTGGGGCGTAAACAACTTTTCAACCAGAAATGCAAATTGGGCCTCGGGAATGCTAAGGGCACCACAAGCAAAAGGGCCACCTGGCTTCTGGAACTCAATTTCATTGAGACCATTTTGTGCGCCCTGCTCAGTTAGGTCAGCCAAACCGGGGACCATCGAAGGCGACAGAGGCAGAATGTGACCACTTTGGTGGGTCAGCAAACGTACATCCGCTTTTTTGCCTTTGTCATCCTCAAGCGCGCGGTAGCAGCTGAAATTGTGGAATGCGTCGTTAAAGTTGAACAAAGTGTCCCGAAAGCCTTGCGTGAACAAGATATCGACTGGATCAGGTGTTTTCTGGGCCAGGCCAGGCGTGACTTCGCTTTGAAGGAAAGTTTGTGCACCAGCTGCTTCAGAGTCGCACCAATAACTTGGACTGTGGTAACGGAAAAACTCCAGCGCACCTTCCGGAAAACGATTGGCGGTGGCGCCGCGCAACAGGGTTTCGCGGATTAAGTTGTCTTGCCCGCTGGTTTGCAAAGCCATGGGGTCGCCTGCTTGCAGCTTTGGGCTCAAAGAACCCAATTCGCCGCCGGCCACCAACAGCAAGGCCCATCCCGACTTCACGGTGCCGATGGGCTTGACATTGCCCCCAGCGGGCTCAAAATTTTCGATGCCATACGCGCCGCCAGGGTTCAAGCTGTAGCGCAGGTCATTCCATGCAATGTCGGGGGTAAGCGCATCCAGGCGTTTCAGTGGATCAATGTTGTGAATCAGCAATTGATAGCCACCACCGTAACTGCCACCCGTGGCACCAGCCACCATGTTGAATTCACGATTGCCCGCGGGTTTGGGCGAACTGGCGTAACGCAGCCAGTCCAGATTGGCCTCGGCCCAGTCGAGAATTTGAAGCAAATCCTGACCTTCAAAATCTGGATCAAGAACACGAACTGAACCGCCGCTTTCACCAAAGCCGCGCTGGTCAATACTGATTACTCCCGCACCGGCCTCGATCAGGTCACCCATAATTCCCCGCGGGCTGCTGGCGCGTGAACCGCCGTAGCCATGGCCTTCCAGCACCAATGGGTTGCCACGTTCGCAGTTGAACTCGGCAGGCTCAAACACGGTGAATGCAATGTTGTGGCCGCTGGCCGACTGCAAGTTGACGCTGTATATTCCACCACCTTCGCGGGGCTCTTCACTGCTGGCGCTGCAAGCGGGGGCCGTGAAATCACGGGGGGCTCCCTCGAAATCTGGGTTATTGGCATTCACCAACACCACCACGGCTTGCTCAACTTCTTCGTTGGGGTTCGTGGGGTTGTTGGGGCCTGCAACCCCCGCCGGGGTGTCGTCGCTGCCACAGGCTGCAAGGCCCAAGGTGGCGCCCAAAAGGGCGACAAGCAACAGTTTGCTGAAGGGTACTACGGTCATGAGTGTCTCCTGCCATCTCCGCCCCGTGTAACTTGGGCATTGTGGATTTGTGTTTGTATCCACTTGTTACCGGGAGATGACAGGATTTAGATGCACCCGAAGTGTCGCTAAGCCGACACTAGGTCGACACTAAGCAGCCCTACACCCGATTTATACCTGGTGGTACATGCGATACCAGGTGGCAAATTCGGCAATGCCTTGCGCCAGGGGGGTGACCGGCCGGAATTGTGTGGCCAATTGCAACGCACTGACATCGGCACAGCTTTGGCTTTTCTCCAGAATTGGCCCCGTGATGTATTCCTTGATCGCGGTTTTGTCCAAAGCATGTTCAAGTGCTGCGATCAATTCTTCAATCGACACCGGCAAGCTGTTGCCCACATTTAAAATTCGCCAGGGCGCATTGCTCGTGGCCTGATCTGGGGCTTCAACCAGCCACACCGGGTTCGGCTCGGCCGGGGTGTCGCTGGCGCGCAATACCGCTTCAACCAAATCGGAAATGTAGGTGTAATCGCGGGTGTTGCGGCCGTCGTTGTAAATTTGAATGGGCTTGCCTTCCAGAATACGTTTGGTGAAAGCAAACAACACAGAATCAGGTCTGCCCCAAGGACCGTACACCGAGAAAAACCTTAGGCCAGTGGTGGGCAAATTAAACAGGTGACTGTAGGAATGGGCCATTAATTCGCAGGCACGTTGAGTGGCTGCATCCAGGCGCTGAGGGTGATTGGCGCTGTCGCGCTCGCTCATGGGTTTCTGAAAACCCGCGCCGTACACGGCATGGCTGCTGGCGTAGGTTAGGTGGTGAATCTTGAAATGCCGGCACGCTTCCAGCAACGACACAAAACTGTTGATGTTGTTTTGCACACATTCGGCGGGCTTGTCTTGCGACAAAAATTTATCGGTTTGACCTGCCAGGTGAATGACCCGCTGAACCTTGTAAGTTTCCAGGCATTCATGCAGTTGTGTGCTGTCGCAAAGGTCGGCGCGCACTGTGTGATACTTAGAACCTGTGGCTTTGGCAATTTCATCAAGCATGGTCAAGCGCTCGCGCTTGAGCCGAGTGTCGTAATGGCTGTTCAGTGAATCAAAACCGATAACCTTGTCGCCGCGTTCCAGCAATGCCTTGGCCGTGTGAAAACCGATGAAGCCAGCATGGCCGGTCACCAGCACGGTTTGTTTTTGGCGGGCCTGTTTGACCAAGCCTGGATCAACCGCCTCAAGCTCGGCCAATTCCTCAGTTTGCAGTTCCTCTGTTTTGGGTGCTGCATTTTTGAGCTGATCCGGGGCCGGGGAGGCCTCCATTTTGATTCCCATATTGGTTCTGCGTGTGGGTTGGAGGAACCTAACCTTACCCGAAACCAATTGATTGTCAATCGGCTTGTTAATTCACTGAGCGCCTTTTCAATGCGGGTTCCAACATGGCGAGAAGTCTCTCAAGGCAGTCCGAAACACTGAGTGCTTGAGTTTGCAGCACCAAGTGCGGACTCCCTGGTACCTCGTACGCAGCGCTGATTCCGGTGAACTGCGTAATGTCGCCGCCGCGCGCCTTGCGATACAGGCCCTTGGGATCGCGTTGTTCGCACACCTCCAGAGGCGTGTTCAAATACACCTCAAAAAACTGATCTTCATTGAACAAGGAACGTGCCTTGTTGCGGCTTTCCGCCTGCGGCGAAATAAGCGATACAATTACCACTAAACCAGCGTCAACCATCAATTTACTCACCTGCGCTGTGCGCTGTACATTGGTGGCACGGTCTTCTGGCGAGAAACCTAGATCGTTGTTCAAACCAAGACGCAAGCTGTCGCCATCCAGCACGGCAGTGTGAATACCCTTGCGACGCAAAGCATCGTCAAGCGCGAATGCGAGCGTGGTTTTCCCCGCACCGCTCAAGCCGGTGAACCACACCACGCATGCGGCATGCCGCTTCATCAATTCATGCTGGCACGGGGAGCTCATTTTGCGCACAGGTGATCAGTTGCGGGTGTTGGGCTTCATCCAGGTTCATGATCACCCCATTTTGACAATCTGGGATGACAACGGTATCAAAAAACTCGCGTGCAGCACCTTCAAAAGTAACCGCTTGAATAACCTGGCCTGTTTTCAAATTAACGGCGATCAGTTGGCAACGGTCTGGCATTCGCAGCGCTTTCAAGCGATCATGCAAGGGGAAGTTGGGTATGTAGCCATCGTGCCTCGGTTTGCTGATACCAAAAATTGCATAATCGCCAACAAAGCTTAAACCCCGACCATACCCACCCACGAATGCAATGCAATCGTAGCGTCCGCTTGCCAGGTCAATACGCCCTATTTCGCCAGCACCGCTGTTTAAAACATACAACTCGCCGTTGTACAAACGTGGGCTGTGTGGCTGAACCAACCCGGTGCACACGGCCTCTTGATCGCTTGTTGACCAAACCTGCCCACTGTTGAATGGCAAGTTGCGCCAACCTTGTGGCTCGGCGGTTGCAGCAAACATGCTGACGTATTTCAATTCACCTTGGTCCATACAAAGACCATTGAGGTGGCAACAATCCTCGGGGGTTAATTGGGTGATGAACTTGGGTTGCCACACGGGCTTGAAGCTGTGTACCGGGCTAAGCGATGCAACACAACCGTAGCGCGCTGCGACAAACAGCGGCTGCCCATGTTGATCAAAATCCAGTTCATGGGTATCCAGGTCGCCCGTGAAATGAATACTGCGCGGGCTGTAGCTACGCTGGTAAACCGGACTGGACACTTGTGGGTGAGCCAGTAAATCGTAATACAGGCGAATGTCTGTTTTACAAGCCACCGCCAGGTGGTTGCCATGAATGGCCATGCCCATGCACAGGGGAAACTTGACCACGTGAAAATTCAAACTGCCAGAGTTTTGCGCACTCAACACATGCAAGTCGCCCATGCTGCGTGTGCCCAACAAAACTGTGAAACCAAGCTGTTGCTGCAACGCTACCCACTCGGGATCACAATGCACTTGCGTATGCGCTAAAGGGTTTGTTGGCTGAAGAAGCTGGTTTTGCACTGTCGCACCTTCGTTTGAAGAATGATAGGAACAGAACCAGATTATTCGAGCCTGAAGGTTTCGCCTTCACCCTTCGCGGTTACCCCATTTTGATCCAGCTGGCTTTGATCGATTTGCCCGCCGCGATCACCTTCACCTGATTGCCTTCGGCATACAGTTCAATGCCCTCACTGGCGACTGATACTACTTTGGCTTGCCCGGCATTCACGATCACGGTTGCAGTGGCATAGCTGCCATCGAGTGCACTGGTGCTGACGGTGTAGTGACCATCCGATTTGGCAGCAAACAGCACGGCGGGTAAACCCACCCCGGCATAAACCTGAGCCGACCCTGTATTCACTTGTTCGGCCTGCACCGTATTGGCTACAGCTGAATTGGCCTTTAAGTTATTCACTTCCAGGTCTGCAATTCGCGCCATTTCAGCTTCAAGCCGTTGCGAATAAACTGAATTTGCACGCAACTGCTGCGCTGTGAAATTGCTGACCTTCAACTCAACTGCATTCACGGTCAGCAGCGAACCGTCTGCCGACTCGCTGAAGTTTTTTGCCCAGCGTGAATTGATGTTGTTGATCAAATCTGAATTGTTTTTCACTTGTCCATCCAGCGTGAACAAGGCGTCATCCAGCCGCTCAATTGCGACTGAATTGGTTTGAATGGCCACAGCATTCTCGGCAATTTTCTGAATGTTCAAATCAATTGCAGTTTGCATGCCGTCCATGCGTTTGCTGGCATCGGTTCTCCAGCTTTCAAGCGATGTAATGCGAGTGTCGTGTTGATTGATTTGCTCATCGAGCACTGTGATTCGCTGGCCTTGATCTGCGACCGTTTTGTCGAGTACTTTGACCTGCTTGCTTAACTGGCCAACACCCATGGCTGCCATGGCACCCAAGGCGCTGTAGTCCACCGACATCATGCCGTCAGCGCGAGTGGCCACCGCCTCAGGAAACAGGCTCTGAATTTCTTGCGCAATAACACCAATGCGACGCCCCAGGTTGGGATTGGCCAGGTATTCGTAACTGTAAGTTTGCAGTTGTTCAAGCCGGCCTAAAACAGAACCCGAATCTTGCGCCTGAATATTGGTTTTAAGCCTGCGATCGGAACTGACGTTGAAGGCTGTGGCTTGCATGTAACCACTTGCGATGACATCGCCATTGCCTGCTACGCGGAATACAGGATTGAAGGAATCATCTGAGTTCAAACGACCCACTTGAAATTCATCTGTGGTTCCGGTTCCAAAAGTATTCGCATTGTCACCTATTCCAATTCGCAACAGCGATTGATCAGATGCTGTGTTGGTTCGATAAATCGCAACGGTATCCGTTCCCTCTTGATTACCACCAAAACGCAGCAGTTGGTTCGAAGACACTTGAGCACCGCCTGTTGCGTACAACATAGACGAAAAATTGGACACGCCCGCGACATGGAAAATGGTGTTGGAAATGGAGTCGTTGCGAGAGGTTGTACCGATGACGACCTGATCATTGACTGAGGAAACCACACCGTCTTTACCGACACCCAAGGCACCCAGCACCAGCGTATTTGAAGTGGTAACACGTGCGAAGGCACCAATTGCGGATGCATAGTTCAAGTTATTTAGCAAAACATCAGTCGAAGTTCCTACACCCATGTTGTAACTGCCCGTTGCATTGCCAAACAGGGCGTTTTTACCCAAGGCCAAATTTGCATTGCCAGTTGTGTTGGAGTACAGGGAATTAAAACCCACACTAGTATTGTCAAAGCCGGTTGTGCTGCCAAACATGGAGAAAGTACCCAAAGCCGTGTTGTTCAAGCCCGTGGTGTTGTTTTGCAAAGCGTTGCGACCCAAAGCTGAGTTGTTGTAACCGGTGGTGTTGAAAATAAGGCTGTTGTAACCCAAAGCACTGTTGTTGTAACCGGTGCTGTTGGTGAGCAGGGCATTTCGGCCTACTGCAATGTTGTAATAACCCGTGGTGTTGTTGTACAAGGCACCACGACCCATTGCTGCATTGGAATGGCCTGTAGTGTTCTCGAACAAGGCATTGTCACCCACAGCAGTATTTTCATTGCCCGTGGTGTTTTTCAACATTGCGTTAACACCGATCGCCACGTTGCTAGAACCTGTGGTGTTTGCTTGCAAAGTATTAAAGCCCATTGCAACATTTCGCTCGCCCAAGGTGTTGCTCAACATCGCGTTGACGCCCACAGCACTATTGAGATCACCGCCAGTGTTGGCGAGAAGGGCATTCACACCAAACGCACTATTCTGAAAACCATCTGTGTTGTTCAGCAACGCATTTGCACCCACTGCGGTATTGCGATACCCCGTGGTGTTGCTGCGTTGCGAGTTGTAGCCAATCGCTATGTTTTGATGACCAGTGGTGTTGTTGTACAAGGCATCTGGACCTACGGCCACATTCTGATAACCCAGGGAGTTTGTGTACAAGGCATTGTCACCCATAGCCACGTTTTGATAACCGGTGGTATTTGAAAACAAGGAATTTGTACCCAGCGCATTGTTTTTTTCGCCGCTGCTGTTGCTGAAAAGTGCGTTTACCCCAATCGCATTGTTGCGGTTGCCGGTGGTGTTGGAATTCAGTGTGTTGACACCCACACCTGTGTTGTCAAAGCCTGTGGTGGTGTTCACCATGGCGTACACACCAATGGCCGTGTTGGCATAGCCTGTTGTGTTGCGGTTTAAAGTATAGGTGCCTACCGCGGTATTGTTTGAACCAGTGCTGTTCAGGGTGAGGGCATTAAAACCTACACCCGTGTTGAAAATACCTTCGGTATTTATTGCACTGGGCGACAAACTGGTCAGTACTCCCTCGCCGATTGCGATGTTGCCTGCACGGGGATCTGCATCCAGCGCGTTGACACCCAGGGCCAAACTGCTTTGCGGGTAGGCAGCGCCCACCGTGCTTGCAAATGTAAGTGCAGTATCAATATTTGCCTTATTCACTGGTGCGATTTGTTCACCGTTTACATACAGGCTTTGAACATCTACACGACCTGTAAACACTGCGGATTGATCAGGTTTTAGCGTAAGCACAGTGTTGTAGGTTTGGTCGCCTACTCCGCCAGAACCACCTTGACCAACACGGAATACCAAACCGTCCTCTGCACCACCTGCATCAATTGAAGTTTTCCGCCCACGGGTATAAATGCGAAGATGATCCCAGCCTGCATCATCTACGGAAGACATCACTCGCAGATCTCTCAACTGCGTGTGATTGGCAGCATTGTCTGTGTTAAGTAATACATTGCCCGATGCACGCAACCCGCCAGTCACTTGAAGTTTGTTGCCGCTACCATCATCGCCAGTGGCACCCATTACGATGTTATCGACGGTGCGGCCCAGCACGACTGTGTTGCTTGTAGTGATCAGGGCTTCAGCACCAATCGCCGTGGCATGGCCCAGCTGTGTGGCGGTACCCGGCATGGCATAAGCACCCAAAAACGTGTTCAAACTGCCAGTGGTATTGGCGTTGCTTGTATTGTCAACAAAATCGGCATAACCTGCGTAGCGACCCAGGGCGGTGTTGTATTGCCCGGTGGTGTTGCCACGCAACGCATCTGAACCCACAGCGGTGTTGCGATCGCCCCCCGTGTTGTTACCCAAGGCATAATTACCCAGAGCAACGTTTAATATTCCAGTGGTATTGGCCTGTAAGCTACGCACACCAAGACTAGTGTTTCCAAAACCCGTGGTGTTGCTCACCATCGCAGCCTGACCTAATGCAGTGTTCGAATAACCAGTGGTGTTAAGTTGCAACGCGGCATCCCCCATCGCCGTGTTGAAAGCACCTGTGGTGCTATCTCTCAACGCAGTACGACCAACCGCTACGTTATATTCACCGGTGGAGTTGTATAACATAGCGTCGGTGCCAAGTGCCACGTTGTAAGCGCCGCTCGTATTATTGCGAAGCGCGTTGATACCAAGAGCGACGTTGGCACCGTTACCACTTTGCGCACCAGCCAGGGCATTAACACCCACGATGGTGTTCATGAAGACGACACCGTCTGCGGTACCTACATCAATGCGTGAGGCGCCCACAGCGCCTGAAAATGTTGCGCTGGGTGCAGTTAAGGTGCCTCCGATTTCAAAATTACCCGTGGCACCAATGTCGCCGGTTACTTGCAATTTTTTATCCAACAACACCCCTGAGGTGGCTGTACCTGTGGCACCTATGACGATGTTATCGATGGTGCGGCCGAGCACAATTGTATTACTCGTGGTGATCAGCGCATCGGATCCCAAGGCTGTAGCGTAATTCAACTGTGTAGCCACTCCCGGCACGGCATTCGCGCCAAGGAAGGTGTTGTTGCTACCCGAGATATTTGCATTTGTTGTGGCGAATGCAGAATTTGCATAACCGGCATCGTCACCCAAAGCCACATTTCGAGAACCTGTTGTGTTGCCGCGCAAACTGCTTTGGCCAATGGCAACGTTTCTAAAGCCAGTCGTGTTACTACGCAATGAATCATCACCCAAGGCTGCGTTTTTCTCACCTGTGGTATTGAAGTAGAGCGAGGAATCCCCAACCGCAGTGTTGCTGATACCTGTGGTATTACTCAACAAACTCAAAGTACCAATCGCAGTATTGTCACGACCAGTACTGTTTGAGAATAGCGCCTGAGCGCCGATGGCAGTATTTTGGTAGCCCGTAGTGTTGTAGTACAAAGCTGCCTGACCCACCACCGTATTCATGTAACCCGTGGTATTGCTGTACATGGCGGCCTGGCCAATCGCAGTGTTCTCCTCTCCCGAGGTGTTGCTGAACATGGCAATTTGACCCAAAGCCGTGTTGTTATCGCCAGTAGTCATGCTAAAAGCGACACCATCACCCACTGCTGTATTGTTGCTACCCGTCGTATTCCCGTGCAAAGCACCGAAGCCCAAGCCTGTATTTTTGCTGCCAACCGTATTGTTGAAAAGTGCAATATTTCCAACCGCAACGTTCTTGAAGCCTGATGTATTTTGATTCAACGCATTAATACCAATGGCTGTATTGGCCCCGCCACCAGAGGCAACTCCGGCCATCGCACCAACGCCGATGATTACATTGGGTTCAACTACACCTCCTGAAGAATCACTCAACAACAAGCGAGTTGCGGAAACTGTACCGCTTGCAATGACATCGCCATTGCCTGCAACACGAAATACTGGTGTGTAAGTGAGTTGATCCCCTTCCAATCGACCAATCTGAAACTCATCAGCCTGCGGATGCCCGAATGTGTTTGGATTATCCCCGATGACCACACGCATTAAAGTTTGATCATCTGCGAGATTGGATCGATAGATAAACTGTGAATCTGAGTTCTCGAAGTCTCCACCAAAACGCAGCTTTTGGTCGGTTGGAACCAAAACGCCACCTTGAAAATTGACAGCCCCGGTGAATATGGCATTGGATGCAGTTAATGTTCCGCTGATTTCTAAATTACCAGCCACTCCAGTGTCACCGGTTACTTGAAGTTTTTTACCGAGCAACATACCACTGGTGGCTGTGCCGGTCGCACCAATTACGGTGTCATCGTTTGTACGACCAAGCACAATTGTATTCGAGGTGCTGACCGACGAATTATTACCAATAGCTATGGCATAGTTGAGATCGTCTGAAATAGTGATTTCATGCCCAATCGCAATATTATTAGTACTGGTTACAGTACCATTCGCAGCATAGTCGCCAATCAGAATGTTTCTGCTGCCAGTTGTAACGGTGTTTCCAGCACGATGACCAATTGCGATATTGGTTTCACCGCTAGTTAATGACGGCATTGAATAATGCCCAAGTGCTGTATTCGAACTGCCTGTACGCAACTCAGAGAATGTGTTGTTACCCACAGCGACGTTGTATAACCCTTCTGAGCGATAAAGAGAGCTTGTGCCGATCGCAACGCTTTCTCCACCTGTGGACGCAGACATTGACAATGCGCCAATCGAAGTGACATAGGCTCCAGTACTTGCGCTTGAGGCAGCATAAGTGCCGATTGCTGTGTTGTAGAAGCCTGTTGTATTACTGTTTAATGCGAAACCACCCACGGATGTGTTGTAGTGACCTGTGGTGTTGTAGTACATCGCACCGCGACCCAACGCTACATTTCGATAACCTGTCGTATTGTTACGAAGTGAAGAGACACCCAGCGACGTATTGCTGCTACCTGTCGTGTTCATTCGCATGGCGTCGTAACCAATGGCTGTGTTTGACCTGCCTGTAGTATTCGACAACATCGACTGCGAACCCATCGCGGTGTTGTAATAGCCTGTGGTATTGGCATACAGGCTTTTATAACCCACGGCAGTATTTTCGTCGCCATAGTCGTTGCTGTACAAAGCTTGATATCCAACACCCGTATTCCAGGTTCCGGATTCGCTGCCATACCCAAGTGTGGCCATTCTCCCCAATACATCCATACCGATGGCCACATTGCCCGCACTTTTCAGACCTGCCAATGCACCTGTTCCCAGCCCAAGATTGGGTTCGGCATAGAAGGTGGAGCCTGTATCGCTTGCATACTGAAAGGCCAATGTGGCAGGCACCCCCGCTTGGCTAATCGAAGCAACATCAATATTTCCATTGAACATTGCACCTGCAAATGTGGGCGTGCTGGTGGTGGCAATGTCTTGCGGCAAACTGAGCACTACATCGCCATTCATGGCACTTGCAATCACTTGGTTGTTGGTGCCGGTAACGCTGAGTACACCTGTGTTGGAAATGGTGATACTGCCAGCACCGTTGAGAACACCAATTCCATCGCCTGCGCTGATTGCGCCCAAAGCGAAACCCGCGCCGGTACCAATCAGCAAACTGCCCTGCGCAGCGGCACTTGAATCAACGCCTGTACCACCAAATGCTGCGCCCAACACACCACTGTTCACATTGCTTGCATTCAGGTCGGTTAAAGCTGCGCCATTGCCAATAAAACTGTTGGCAGTCACGCTGCTGGTGAATGTGGCAGCGCTTCCAGACAATGCACCCGTGATGGTTGCACTTGCAGCTTGAAAATCAGCCACAGTGACTTTACCAGTGGTGTAAGCAATTGCACCTGCACCGTTGGCTGCGGAGTCGTCATTGAATTTGCTGGCATCCACAGGCTGCCAGGCACCACCCACGTAGCTGTACAATTTGTTGGTTTCCAGCACCAGGCGAATGTCACCTTCCTCACCGGGCATCGCGGTTAATTCAGAATAGGTACCCACAGCACTTTTAAACTGTTTGGACGATGTTTGCGAAGGTGCAGTCACCTGCACATAATCGTCGCCCAAGCCCCTGCGATTGGCGAGAATATAGGCGCAACTCGTTTCCATACTGCCGTTCAACCCAGGCGACACCACGGCATACACCAACGGATTTGCCACACCCTGCCCGGCCAGAAAACTGCTGTTGGATGTGGAAGCGCTGTTGTCCCACGCACAGTAACCCAAAGGCCTGCCAGCACCATCTCGCTGAGGCAGATTAACCGATGACGGAACGGAACCCATGTCCACCGGGTAGCCGCTCACCACACCTCCCATTTCATTGGCCCTTAATACACCATTGAACTCGGCCACATAACCTTGCATGCCCTGGCTTACCTGAGCCACAGTGTTTTTCAGGGTGAACTGGCGAATAAGCTGCGTAGCAGTAAAAGCAGCCGCAGAATCGCCTGAACGGCCCACCGCAGGCGAAATGACAGCAGCACCCAAACCGAGAGCCACCAGGTAAGGCAAGGCATGTTGTACGGCCAAAACAATGGGTTTCGGTTTGAAATTGATCGGGCTAACTGTGGGCTTGTTCTTTTTCATGTGAACCTCTAGTTCAAAACCGCAAACACAATTTCATCGCCATTGGCGATGATTGAACCGTCGTACTGACGAAGCAAACGTTCTCGGGTCGCTGCTGCGCCACCGCTTAATCGCGGTATTAACCGAAGCCGTATGCCGCCAGCCTCGGTGTGTTCATACACCCACTCCTCGAAATCGGGTGGGCTGACTGGCAATGGAATTCCATCTGGCATTAAGGCGAGAGACAAAGGCCCATTCGGCGTGGGGCAGGCCACAGCTGAAATAACCGCAACATTGCCTGTTGTGGCCGGAGCCGGGTAGGCGTGGCGTGTATCGAACTGAGCATGATCACCATCGGGATACACTGCTGCGCACAACATGATTTTTCCCTTGATGACTTCAAGTTGTACAGCAACCTCATTGACTGTGTCTTGAACCGATTGCCCTTGTTGGGCATTGGTATTCAAACGTGCATAGGCAGCGCCCACAATTGCCAGCAAACCAATGCCGTACAAAATGTAGGAAGCGATGAATCCGCTTTGTTGCTGAAAGAATTTCCTGTTCACAATTTTTTAACCTCGGTTTCTCGCACGGATTTCGGTGCATACCGGGTTAACGGGTGAATGCATACAAGCCCACATCCCTTGCTTTGGTGAAACACGGCGAAAAAAAAGCCCGCTATTGCGGGCTTGGTGAAGGTGCAGTGGTTTAATTTTCCTGAATCACCTTGAAATACACATACTTGGTGTCGCTGGTTGCGATACAACCTTCGGGCCAACCTGCGGGATCTGGCGCAGTACTAATTGCAGAAATGCCGGCATCGGTGCTGCCTGTTGTCCAAACAGACAAAGCGGTACCCGCGACTGGAATAGAAGAGGTCCCATACAACAAGGTATTGACTCGTCCGCACACGTCTGCCCTCAAGCCTGGCAAGATCACCATTGGATCTTCACTTGACGTTGCCAACCCTTTGCCTGGAGTCACTTTGTTGATGTACCAGTGCCCCGCCGACAATGCAGAAGGTGACTTGATTGTCGTGTCCTCACCATTGGCAAAAGCTGTGGTGGGCATGATTTGTGGGGAAGCATATCGCGCGGTGGGATCGAACAGCCCCTGGTTGGCGGTGTTCGAAAAATCAAGTGTCGATTGAACAGCCGACGAGCCAAAATCACTCGAGTACCTGGCCACACCGTCGCGCAAATCACTGGCCTGTTTCAAAATTACAGACGCATTTACTTTCGCTTGCTCCACATCGGTTTGTGAAGTTGGGCTTCGGTTGGCCAGTGCAAAACCACCCAGCACTGCTGTCATCAAGGCAATGCCGAACAGCAAAGCCGCCTGGATAAAACCCGCCTGTTTTTGCTTTCGCAAAAAGGCTGCGGGATTGGAAATAGACTTCATGACGTTCTCCTTAATTACCTATGTTGCTCAAGCCTTGTTGACTTCACTTAGTTAACCCAACTCCACCTTGGCTTGCCTGCGGGCTTGCTCAAGTTCAGCGTTGAATTTCTCTAAAGCAAGGGCTTGAACAATGTCTTGCTTCAATTCTTCCAAAGTGGGTTTTTTGAGTTGTTTGCTGTCTTCAATCTTCAGCACCAAAAGGCCGTTGCGCAAACGCAGCACCTCACTGAATTCACCCTTTTTCATTTTCGACACCACGCGCCCGAGGTTGTAGGGCATTGCCTGAGCCACGGCAAAACCGTCACCCTGCTCCACCAATGGCTTTAACTGATCAAGCGCGTCCTTGTCCCCCTTCTTCAACTTGTCCAGGGTTTGTTGCACATCGTTTTGATCATTGCTCAGGTAATAACTGACTTTCCACTGCTGAAAATTTTGATCAAGAACGTTGGCATCGTAGTAAGCTTTTACATCATCATCGCTCACGGCTTTGCGTAACTCGTCCATTCGTTTGGTGGTGTACAGGGTAGAAAGTACTTCTCTTTCTGCCGCACGAAGGGCCGCTTTGGCTTCTTCCACATACATCTCACGACCACGCTCCGCAGCCACCACCTTGTTAATGTAGCGGTCAATGACAATGGCTCGGTCCACGCCCGATTGCAGCATGCCACCCAATTCCATTTCGGTAATTTTCATGCCATTGATGCTGGCCACTTGGCGGTCTGATTGCCCTGAAGAATCACCTGCCGCAAATGCGCTGGCTACAGGCGAAACACTTGGACTGGAAGAGCCCTGAAAAGCAGTCCAACCCGCCCAAGACACCAAACCTGCCAGGCCCAGTGCTGCAACCCCAAGGGTTAACTTTTGTTTGGCAAATGACATGCCCACTTTGTTGTCCGATTCATTCATCGCCCTGCCCCCTCAATTTAACTTCCACTTTCTCGGTCATCCCTTTGACAATTGCCAACGAAGCCTGCCCCGCGCAACCCGCCAGACAAATTTCCTCGGCATGCCACACCACATCTTTCGAAATACCCTGAATACTGTTCAACACGTACATGAACTCGGCATACTTGGAAGGGTCAGCAATATCAATCTTGATGCTGTCGCGATTGGCAACTACCCGAACATCCGGGCTCAACCTGGCCAGCACACGGGCGTAATCTTCGTAAACCACCTTCCCCACCGGCACACGTTTCAAGGTGAATTCAGGCAGCTCCTGACTTTTCCGTTCAATCTCGTTGGTGCGCAAGAAGTCGTTGACTGAAAAGGCAGCAAGAATCACCATGACCACAGCACACATCATCGCGAACACAGGTGCCAATCCCATCAGACGACTGGCTTCGGTTATCCACAAAGTACTGTTGTTTTTTAAATCCAGTTTCACTTGACTGACTCCTTCTTGCCTTGTTTACGTACACTGAGAAGCCCTTCCATATCCCTTAGATCGGTGACCACGTCGCGCCCCAGGGAATCAAGGTAGTCTTGACTCACCCAACTGGGCAGGATCAACTCAAAAGACTCATCGTTCTCCCCCTTCATGCTGTATTTCTCGATCCAGCCCCCCGATCGCACCACGGTTGCGGATACTTTTTGTATTCTGGAAATTTGGCGTGCAAGGGGTTGCTGTACGCTGAGCTTGATCAAGGTGGCATTCAAATCGTTTTCAACAGCTTGGGCATTCAGCCCACTTGCAGCCTGGCTGTTGGTGTAGGCACTTGCTGCCTGCGCCCCCAAAAACACCATGGATGCTGAAATCAACACGCCAATTGATCCTTTCATCATCAAGGAACTAAAACGCTCGGTAATGCCCTGAATGGCTTGCGGAATGCTGGTGAGCGGTTTGCCGCCTTTGTGTTCAATTTCGACAATTTGCAGATCAAGCCCGATCAAATAGTCTTTCAGTACATCCTGGTCGTTGCACAACAAACGGACGCTGCCACCTTCGATAATCAAGGCGACTGAATAGTCAGCACCGTGCATCAGGTAAATTGCATCGCCCACATGCAAAGGGCCATCGGGCAACACGTCTACAAAAGGCAAGTTAAAACCAGGCGCTGAACTAAGCCATGCACTTTCAATGGCGAAGTAATACACATGGCCCGCACGTTCGGCAATGTAGGCGTGCAGGCGGTTGGTGCCCAAAATCGCGTAGGCCTGGTTCATGACCACTTTCTGTGCACTGCCTGTACCCACAGGCAAACGCCCAGCAATCAGGTTGGAGTAAATGCTTTTTAGATTGATTGCTTCCACGGCTTAGGCTCCCGACAACACAACTTCATTTTGCAAATACACCACGGCCAGGCTGAACAACACCGCAATACCCGAGTACGCAAGAGAGGCCACAAATGCGATGACTGCAAATTTGCGCGCGGCGCTGTTGGCTTTGTCATCCCGGGTTTGTGAAATCGAGGCCAGGCATTCGGCCAGTTGCGCCTGGTCTTTGTGCGCGCGAATCAGCAAGCGTTCGCTGCTGTCCAGCAAGGGATGATTGAAGGCAACAGCAGGCTGCTCTCCAATTTCACTGCGATCGGTGATGGTTTGCCAGAACAGGGACACGGTGGGCGTAATGGTGCCTTTTCGCGCAATTTGTACCGCATTCAAAAAAGCCACGCCACCTGTTAACAAGGAGCCCAACACACGGGTGGTTGCGGCAATGCCCGAGCAAATGAGCAGCTCACCGATCACGGGTACTTTTTCCAGAATTCCGAAGGCTTGCGTGCGGGTTTTTTGATCAGGCGACAACACCAGCATGGTGAAATAAATCAGGATCAGAAAGAATACGAATGAGAAAACCAGCAAACCATTGTTCACCCATTCAGCCAAGGCAAGAGAGCTGTTGTATTGCGCAACCTTGGCGGGGTCTTCGCTCATCAATGGTGTTGCTTTCAATTGCTCAATCAAACCAAAACGCATGCCAATTACCGTAGACACTGCCATGATCAAATCCAGTGCAGTCCAGGTGACGGCACCAAACATCAGCTTCAGTGTTGCTGAGCCCTTCTCATAAAAACTCACTGCTGTTTCAAGGGCCTCACTCAACTGGCCAGCCGCCTCGCCTGCGCTTAACACCGCGAGTGTGGAATCATCAAACCAGTTCAACAGCTCCACAGCCGCCACAAAACCAAAACCCTGGCGCAATGCATTCAAAGCCTGGTTCAAGATCAAACGCGGCTCGCCCAGCTCACCCAGTATCACTTGCTCCAGCGACTTCTCGGGCGACAAACCCGAACGCACATTGAATGCAAGCGCCTGCAAGAATTTTTGTTTGTAACTTCGGCTCACTTTCGATCCAAACAGGCGAGACAACCTGCCTTTGGCTTGCAGTTCGATCACATCCAGCACCACACCGCCACGGTCAATGACTTGCTGAATTGCCTCACGCTTTCTGGATGCGGTAATCACCAATTGGTGGCGAAAATAACCGCTCAAGCGATCGTCAGGCCGAGCGGTTGCATCCAGCATTTGCGGAGCAAGGTAATCCACACGAAAATTTGAAATTGACATGCTCAGTCCCCCGCCACACCAAGTATCTGAAGAACGCTGGGCCAGTCGACCATGCCTTGGTCCAAAAGGGTTTGCAGGGTTTGAAGCCGGCTGGTGTAGTCCACCCCGTTCTCTTCGCATAAATCAACGGGAAGCTCCAGGTTGTGGCTTTTGAAAGCCTTTACGAAACGGCCCCGCATGGTTTCCTCGGCTGGCACATGCATGGTTTCATGCGCAGCAACCCGACCTGAATACCCCAGGCCAGCGCAACGAGTACAGCCCACCTTGTGACGCAAACCAGTGCGCGGTTGAATCAGGCCACCTGTAAGCCGAACCGCCTGTGACTGAAAGTGTTCAAGCATTTCACCCTGTACGGGTTTGGCGCAAGAACACAGGCGGCGTACCAAACGCTGATGAATAACCACGCGCAGAAAATGTGCAAGCAAAAATTCAGAATCGGTGCGGTGGGCGGGGTCGATCATCGACAGGAAACGTTCACTGACCTGCAACACGCTGTTGGCGTGAATGGTGGAAATCACCAGGTGACCACTTTCGGCAAAAGCCAAGGCAGCGCGGGCTGAGTCTGCATCACGCACCTCGCCAAAAATAAGAATGTCCGGGTCTTGGCGAAGTATCGAGCGCTCAAGCTCAATGGCTTTTTGCTTGACCAAGGCCTGCAATTGAATTTGTTTGGCAAAAGGCAAAATGTATTCGACTGGATCTTCCACAGTGATCACATTCATGGCGTCTCGCCGAAAGCCACACGCCACTGTGTATTGCGTGGTACTTTTGCCCGAGCCCGTCGCGCCGGAAATAAACACCAGCCCCCCGGTTTTGCCGGTTTGGTTGGTGATGCTTTTGATCAACTCGGTCATTTTAGGTTGCCCAGGAAACAGGGCACCCAAGCTCGGCAACAGCGAGGCGTCCAATGCACGGAGCACCACCGATTCGCCATCCACCAAGGGTTGCGTGGAAATTCGAAAATCCACCACGCGACCTTCGTGCTCGACAGTCAAGCGACCATCCTGGGCTGTGCGGCTATTGGATGCATCCATGCCCGCTTCAATCTTGATACGAGCCACCAGCGATTGCATCAACAACTCGGGCAGCAAATGGGTTTGCCGCATCACCGAATCCACCCGGTACGCAATCCAGGCATCGGGATCACCTTTGCGACTCAGGTGTATGTCGCTGGCGCGAAGCGACAAGGCCTCTTTCAACACGGCGTACACCAGGCTGCGCAAACGGCCAGCCTCCAGCCCCTCATGCCGAAGTACCGTGATCAGGCCGTTGACCGAGCCGGATTGTTCGATGCGCAACAGCAAGTCACACACCTCCTGACGGCTGGAGGGCAAAAACTTCAATGCAGAAACAGGGGCGCGCAGAATTTGACGGATACGATCCTGTTGAGCCGCTTTCAAGGGCTGCGCACAACGCAAGGTAAGCACCCCCTTTGAGAACTCGGTGGGCACACACACAAATCGACGACAAAACTCCAGCGGCAAAATGGTTTGCAAGGTGAAATGATCGCCAATGACATTGGAGTCTTCCTGGGAACCGGAGTCGACCAAGTCATCCAGATTCAGAAATCGTGAGCGCAAGGCGAGGCTGCCCAACTCGGCCGACCGACCCTCTCCACGCAAGTGTGTGTGTTGTTGGCGAAGCAAATTGAGCTGGTGGTCATCCAGCCCGGCTTGTACCAAATCTGCCTCAAGTGATTTCATGCGGATTGTTTCCTTCAGTTGGGAAAGCCGGTGCCAAAACCAGGTTGATTGTTGCCACCCAGATTGCCGCCAAAACCACCATTGCCACCACCAAACCCGGAGCCAAAGTTGCCGCCTTGCTGCCCCCCCAAAGTGCCTGAAGGCGAGAAGGTTTGTGTTCGCAGCACGGGCACCAAATGATCAAACTGATCGGTTTCCACTTTCAGCAACTGTGAATCGCTGGGCACTTGCGGCAGGCCACCTGCACTCGACTCAAGCGCGCCATAAAACACATTGACCCAGGTCCCGTTTTCACTTAACCAATCTACTGTGATGTCTTGCCCGTTAACCGTGGCCCGCAAAGGGTAGCCGCTGACATTTTCTGTTTTACCCACTCGCAAACGAAGTGCACCCGACGAACGCGACACCGGGCGAGGCACCACCACAGCAGGGGGAGGTTCGCCACGGCCATTGCCAGTCTGTTGAGCGGCAGCAGGCTGACTGACTTGCTGGGGCGTGAAATCGTTTTCGACCCGACGCATCACAATTGCACCCTGAAAATAGGCGGTTACCTGCATATTGCTGAACAGGTTGATGAGGGGCACCGGCAATACCGGGGAGTTCAAGGCTTGTTGGCGAATGTTCAAATCTTCTTGAGTAATTCGTCGCTCGGCCTGCCGGCGCAACTCGGCAGCATCGCCGGTGGCTGCTGGTTCTGCCGGGCGCTGCGTGGCTACGGCAGAATCTGGCCCATTCGCTGCGGGCGCACCCTGCAACATGGCAGGGCGAATCAAGGGATTCGCAATGGTTTGCTGCGACAACACACCACCCGACCATGCCGCGCAAGTACTGGCCAGGCAATAACTAACAAAGTTTTTCTGAAAGGCATGCATGAATTCACTGCTCCTGAAACGGGGTCAGTTTCGAGATCATTTGAACTTGCGAGGGCACAAAACCCAGGCTTGTCGACAAACGCAAGGGACCACCCACGGCCGCTGCCACGGGTTCAACTGCGCTGGGTGCCTTGGGTTCAATTCGGCGTTTGATCGGGGCTGGCGTTTCCAGCACGGGCAACTGCGCTGCAGGTTGTTCCAGCTTGGCCACTTCACCGAACAACAACAAACGCGGGCGAATGGTCACCACCAGTTCGGTTTGCTTGGTGCTCTCGGTGCGGCTGCGTGTGCCCAGCCCACTTTGAAAATCATCTTGGGCGCGCGAAACAGTAATACCACCCAGCAAAATAGTGTCGCCGGGGCGACAACGCACTTGGGTTTTCAGTTCGCGGTCGGCTACTTCAGGTAAGTTCAGATCGACACCCAGCGCAGTAAAACGCTTGAGCGCCAGGAGCTCGGTGATTGAAATATTGATGCGGGTGTAAATGGTGGAATCGTGTGCCTCGCCTGTTAGCGACACTTCAAGGCCGGTGCGCAAATTCTGCGTGTCGGCGGTCGATTGCGCCACTCCGTTCACAATTTGCGAACCCACACGCGACACAAATGTGGTGGACTGGCCCACGCGAATATTGCCGTTGGTGCCATTCATCAAACCAATTTTTGGTTGGCTCAATGTTTTGACATCGCCTTGCGACTTTAAAAAATCAATCAGGAAATTGGTCGAAAAGTTTTCACCAAAAATCAGGGTTTCAATGCCAGTGGCAGTGCGTGTCAACTGCGTAATTCGGTCGGCTGTACTTGAAGCGCCCGCAATGGAAGAATCTGGCGCGGTATTGATGCCATTGCCAGTTTTGTACAACTCCCAACGCACCCCCATGTTGTTGGAGTCATTCAGATCAACTTGCAAAACATTCATGTCGTACACGATCAGCGAACGCGTCGCCCGTGCACGCTCCAGATAATTTTGAATGTCATTCAAGGCCCTGCGGTTGGCGCGAAACACCAGTGATCGATTAATGCGGTCCAGGTAAACATCGCGTGCGCCCAAGTACTGCATGGTGTTGGTAATGCCCGCCATGCTGTCCTCGTTCAGCACAGGCGGCATTGTGACGACAAACTGTTGCTCAGGCATGATCCTCAACACACCCGACTCAGTCACTGTCCAGAAAAACCCCATGATCTCGCCCAACTTGTTCATCACCTGCGGCAAAGTGCCACTGAGATTGTTCAGCGTGACCACTCCATAACGGGACGCTGCATCCGCCCCACCCTCAAAACTCAATGGCATGTTGGTGCTCGCGAAAATCAGCTGCAGCACATCGAACAAGCCGCGTTCGGTTACCGACAGGTTCTCGACCATGCGGTTTGGCAACTCTCCTTCGGAAATTTGTGGACGAACCCAAAAAGTATCGGAGGGCAAACGCTCAATCGGCAAGGTCACCTGAGGTGCGGCCTGACTGGCTCCGGTTATTTCCGGTGCTTTCAGTTTGGCCCGAAACTCATCTTCCTGCCCGAAGGGCCTTAATGACGAGCAAGCCACTGCGCTGAATGCGACAGCCGCGTAAACACCAATTTTGCTGACCGCCAAAGCGGTGTTTAATGCAGTGTTGGGTTTCATACTGTTGCTCATCCTTTTAAATCGGTACTGTTGAGTATCCCGATGCAGGATGGGTTAAACATCCCTCTAAGGAGTCACCTCGCCGACCCCACCTTTTCGCGGGATAAGGCGGGGTTAACCGACATTGAAGGAGCAATTCATGAATTGGCTTATGATCAGAAATACCTTGGTAGCCTGCGCGGCAGGCTTGTTGATGACTAGCACGGTGTATGCGCAGGAATCTGCCCCCGTGAAACGAATGAACACACAGGACATTACCTCGAAGGTGGTTTATCACATTGACGGTGCCGAACAACCGCTCAAAGCCCTGCGCAATATTCGCAACCACCTGGATGTTTCACCGAGAACCACCATTATTGTGGTGACCCATGCCAATGGCGTGGACTTTTTAATGGAAGGTGCCAAGCATGCTGAAACGGGCACACAATACGCCCCACTGGTGAGCGCACTGACCGCCCGCGGCGTGGTGTTCGAGATTTGCGAAATTACCTTGAAAAACCGCAATTTAAAGAGAGACCAGTTTGTGCTCGATGCGACATTCACGCCATCAGGCGTGGTGCGTGTGGCCGACCTGCAAACCCAACAGGGTTTTGCCTACATCAAACCTTAATACCCGCTTGCCATGCAATTGAACACTCACAAGGCAGTATCCCCCCTCACCGTGTTGTGGTGCGGGGCATTCATCATGACCATCTCATTGGGCATACGCCACTCATTCGGGCTTTTTTTACAGCCTATGAGTTTGAGCAATGAGTGGGGGCGTGAAGTGTTTGCCTTTTCAATTGCCATGCAAAACCTGGTGTGGGGTGTGGCACAGCCATTTGTTGGAAGAATGGCTGATCGCCTGGGCTCAGCAATCACCATGATTCTTGGTGGTGCGCTATACACACTGGGTTTGTTTTTGATGGCCATGGCTGAAAGCCCGGGTATGCTGACCTTGAGCGCCGGTGTTTTGATTGGTCTGGGTTTAAGCGGCACCACCTTCCCTGTGGTGTTTGGCGCGGTCAGCCGTGCCATGCCCCCTGAAAAACGCAGCATGGCCATGGGCATTTCCATGGCTTTGGGCTCACTGGGGCAGTTCGCGTTTTTGCCCGGTGGTTTGTTTTTGATCAACCAGGTGGGTTGGTCTTCAGCACTCACCATTCTGGCGTGTTTTGCGGTGATTATTCTGGTGTTGGCCTGGCAATTGATTGAACCCAAAGCCACGCCCCTGAAAACCGATGATGCACCCTGCAGTGCCGAGTGCCCGAACACCGCAGCCAGCCACCAGGAAGCACCTGCAGAGAAAGAGCTCGGCATGTGGGCCTCGCTGGGGCAAGCCATACGGCATCGCGCCTTCCTCATGCTGAGCGTGGGTTACTTTGTGTGCGGCTTTCAAATTCTGTTCATCAGCGTACACCTGCCCAGCTATCTTCAAGACAGCGGCATACCCGCCAGCGCGGGCAGCACAGCCTTGGCCTTGATTGGCCTGTTTAATATATTGGGAAGCTATCTGGCCGGTTTGTGGGGTGGCAAGTTCAGAAAACCCATGCTGCTGACTGGCATTTATGGCCTGCGCGGTGTGCTGATTGTGGCTTTCATCCTGACTCCCTTAAGCACCTGGAGTGTGTACTTGTTTGCAGCGGGCATGGGCGTGTTGTGGTTGTCCACCGTGCCTTTAACCACAGGCACCGTGTCTGCGATGTTTGGGGTAAAAAACCTGTCGATGCTCGGCGGCTTGGTGTTTATGTTCCACCAAATTGGTGCCTTTGTAGGCGGCTGGCTGGGCGGCCTTTTGTTTGATGCCACTGGCAGCTACACAATGGTGTGGTGGATATGTGTGGCTTTAAGTGCAATTGCCGCTGCGGTAAACTGGCCTATTCAGGAACAAAGCGCAAGCCCGAATGAACCCACAGTACAAGCCGCCTGAAAACCAACAAACCAGTACACCACTGATGCCGCGCTGGGCCAAAGTGGTGCTGGTGGCGTTTGCATTGCTGGTGATGCTGGGCTATGCAAGCCCAGACATGCGGGCAGTGTATGTGGCTGCATGGGCAGCGTGTTTTTGAATGCCCTGGCTTTTAGCTGAAAAAACCAAACACCCACGGTATTAAAAGCGCACCAAAAATGCCGTGCAAACCCATGCCCAAGCTGGCATAGCGCCCAGCCTCGGGGTGCACTGAAAATGCCCGTGCCGTGCCAATACCATGCGCTGCAAGCCCCATGGTAAAACCACGCACCCACCAACGCTTCATGCCCATGAAATTAAACAGCCAGGTGCCCACCGCTGCCCCCAAAATTCCGGTGACGATCGCAAACAAAGCCGTGAGCGTGGGCGAGGCACCAATGCGTTCGCTCACCCCCATAGCAATGGGTGCTGTCACCGATTTGGACCACAAGCTTTGAACAATATCCAGGTTGGCGCCCAACAGATGGGCAGTACCCAGAGCGCTGCCGATCGACAAAGCACCACCCACCAACAAGGCTGCACTCAGCAACACCAAAGTACGAATGGTTTGCCCCTTGACCGCAGTAAGCCCCTGGTAAATAGGCACCGCCAATGCCACGGTGGCTGTGCCCAATAAAAAGTGGACAAACTGGGCACCTTCAAAATACTGCTGGTAACTTAAACCCGTGATTTGCAAGAATGCAGCCAACAACAACACCGCAATCATGACCGGGTTGGTGAACGGATGCTGCCCACTTTTTCTGTAACACCAAAGGCCAATTTGATATGCCAGCAAGGTGAGAAACAAGGCGCTGAGTGGATTACCACTGAGGTAAACCCAAATTTCAGGAAGCTCCAGCACGCGGCGGGCAGACTCATTCATTTTTGCCACCCTCGCTCACTTCACCCGGCATGAAGCGGGCAGCCAGTTTGTCCAGCAACCAGGCAGTGCCCACCAAAGTCACCACCACGCTGACCAGCAAGGTCATCAAGATCACCAAACCAAATTCAGCCAGCACAGGCCAAAACACGACAACACCCACCGCCGCAGGCACAAACAGCAAACCTAGATTTGCTGTGAACACATTGGCGGTCGATTGAATATCGGCGGGCACACCACCCTTGATGAAGAAAAACACCAACAAGGCGATCAAACCCAGCACGGGACCGGGAATGGATGGGAACAGGGCAAAGCTGAGCAACTCGCCCAAGGCTTGAAAAGCAAGAAGTATCGTCAATGATTTAAGCATGTGGCAGTGTAGCGCCATGAAATTTTTATAGTCAACCTGTAAAACGGTGAGGCGTTAGAATGAAACTGACAGCAATTGATTCAGAACAAAACCCAAGGAATACACCATGAACAAATTCAAACTTTCAGCAATCGCCCTTACTTTGTTTGCCGCAGGCTGTGCCAGCAACGGCGGCGGCATATTTCAGCAACCGCAGGCCCCACAACAGCCCGCCCCCGGATCGCCCGTGGCCGTAGCCGGTTGCCCTGTTGCCCCTGAGCGCAAAGTAGACAACACCAAAACTGCAATTGGTACCGCAGTGGGTGCAATTGGTGGTGCCATTGTGGGCAACAGCATTGACGGCAAAGACACCGTGCGCGGTGCGGCCTTGGGTGGCCTGTTCGGCTACCTGGTGGGCAGCCAGATCGCCGTGCGTGAGCAACGCGATGGTTCTGTGATGCTGGACATTCCTGGTGCCGCCTTGTTTGACACCAACAAAACAGCAATCAAATCGCAATTTGCCGGTACATTGGACCAAATTGCAGCCACACTGCGCGACAACCCCAACACCATTGTGTGCGTGATTGGCTACACCGACAGCACAGGCAGCGACCAGTACAACCAAGACCTTTCCGTGCGCCGTGCACAATCGGTGACCAGCTTCCTGACTGGCAAAGGCATCGATGGTGGTCGCTTGACAGCTGCGGGCTTGGGTGAACGCTTTCCGGTAGCCACCAACGACACCGAAGCAGGCCGCACTCAAAACCGTCGCGTTGAGATGTACGTACGCAACTAAATCTGATCAAGCTGCCTTTGGCAGGCTGCGGTAATAAAAAAAGCCACCTGAGAAGGTGGCTTTTTTATTGAACTCACTGATTTACGCAGTTTCTTTCGGCTTGTCACGAAGTTCGCGGCGCAAAATTTTGCCAACTGGCGTTTTAGGCAAGTCGTCACGGAACTCTACGAATGACGGGATTTTGTAACCAGTCAGGTTCTGGCGGCAATGTGCAATCAAATCTTCTTTGGTCACACTGGCGTCTTTCTTCACCACCACCAGCTTCACTTTCTCGCCAGTCACTGGGTCGGGCACGCCTACCACGCCACATTCAAGCACGCCAGGGTGCTGTGCAACCACGTCTTCAATTTCGTTCGGAAACACGTTGAAGCCGCTTACGATGATCATGTCTTTCTTGCGGTCTACAATTTTCACGAAGCCTTGCTCGTCCATGGTGCCAATGTCACCTGTGGCCAGCCACCCGTCTTTGTCGATTGTTTTGGCGGTTTCTTCAGGGCGGTTCAAGTAACCCAGCATCACTTGTGGACCACGCACACAAATTTCACCAGGTTCATTCAAACCAGCCCACAGGCCATCGTCACGCTTCAAACGCACTTCGGTGCCCGGAATAGGCAAACCCACGTTGCCGCGGAATGCAGGGCGCTCGCCGCCATGCAGCGGAGGTACTGTAACCACTGGCGAAGTTTCTGTCATGCCGAAGCCTTCAGAAATTGCGCAACCGGTTACTTTGTACCAACGCTCAGCGATAGGCTGTTGCAAAGCCATACCGCCGCTCATTGCAAACTTCATATCGGAGAAATCACGTTTGCAGAATTCTTCGTTGTTCAGGAAAGCATTGAACAAGGTATTCACCGCAGTGATTACATGGAATTTTTCTTTGCGCAGCACCTTCATCACAGTGCCCACATCACGTGGGTTGGCAATCAGAATGTTGCGCGCACCAAAAGTCATGAACAACATGCAGTTCACGGCCAGAGCATAGATGTGGTACAGCGGCAGCATGGTGACCACACAAATCGGGTCTTTGCCAATGGCTTCGCTCATCCAGGCCAAGCCCTGCTCCATGTTGCTCATCAGGTTACGCTGAGTCAGCATGGCGCCTTTGGAAACGCCAGTGGTACCACCCGTGTATTGCAGCAAAGCCACATCGTCCAGCTTGGGGCTGGGCTTGGGATAAGAAACACCTTTGCCAGCAGCCAAGGCCTTCTTGATCGGCACCGCTTGTGGCAGGTTGTAAGCAGGTACCATTTTCTTGACCTTGCGCATCACAAAGTTCACGATCAGGCCCTTCAAGCCACCCAGCAAATCGCCCAGCTGCGTGATCACAATGTTCTTGACCTTGGTACCCTCGAGCGACTGCTGCAAGGTATTGGCAAAGTTCTCGAACACCACAATGGTGGTTGCGCCAGAGTCTTTCAACTGATGGTTCAATTCACGCACGGTGTACAGGGGGTTGACGTTGGTCAGAGTACAACCCAGCTTCATGGCACCCACAAAGCACACGGGGAACTGCACGCAATTGGGCAGCATGATCGCCACCACATCGCCAGCCTTCACACCAATCGATTTCAGGTAGCCAGCAAACTGGTCGGACATGTCATCGACCTGTTTGTAGGAGAACTCAGTACCCGCTGAAACGAAGGCTGGACGATCAGCGTACTTTTTCAAACACTCGGCCACCAATTCCAGCATGCTGGTGTAACGCAGGGGTGGCATGTCGCCTGACACGCCAGGAGGGTAGCTTTTGGTCCAGTAATGCGACTCGAAAAGCTCTTGCGCTTCTTTGCTGACAAAACCATTGAATTGATCGGGCGATACCTTAGGGGCGGCCTCGTCGGGACGTGCTGACATGTACTGATCTCCTGTAAACCGAGCGAATGCGGCCAAGGAGGCGCCACTTTGGGTGGCTTTTTATGTCTCCCCGGCTGAGCCTGCGTGGGCTCGGTTTTTATAAGTGTTGTATAAGACTTCCGGCAAATTCAACAATACCATTCTTCCTGCAATTTTGGTAAGAATCGCGTAAGTTAGCCCAAAGATTTCAGGATTTTAGACGCAGTACTCGATTTACCGGCGCAATTTTCCCATCCGAAAAAACATCAAATACCCAGCAAATTTCGCTTTTTGATTTCTGCACGGCTCAGCACCGGCGTGATACAGGCGTCCACTTTGCCAAACACTTGCTCCCAATGGGCAAGAGGCTGAGAAGCAATCAGCGCCTTCATGTCGGCCAGCATTTGAACTGCGGGTGGGGTGCCTGGCATGGCACCGCGGCTCCAGTGAACATTCACCCACTCGGGCTTGCCCATGGCTTCGCAAGCCACTTTCCAGAACTTGTGCTCCAGTGAACCTACCGCCAAATGACGCTGGTCTGCAGTTTTGTACACGTTGTAACAGGCCAGGCCGCCGCTCAGCAAATCGTCTTGATGCTTGGCGGGCTTGCCGCTGAGCATGATCCACATCTGTTCCATGCTCTCGGGCATGATGTTTTGCTTCCACAGGTTGTGGGTCATGGACACATCCACAAACGTGCCCTGCCCTGTACGCTGCGCTTTCAGCAAGGCTGCCAAGATGCCCTGCACGGCCGCAGACGTGCCTCCAAACAAATCACCAAACTGCACCGCAGGCACCGGGATGTCGCCGTCGGCTGTTTGCAAGCCATCAAGTACTCCACTGAGCGCCATGTAATTGATGTCGTGGCCAGCCTTTTCAGCCAATGTGCCTTTCTGGCCATAACCGGTGATGCAACACATCACCAGCTTCGGGTTCAGTGCTTGCAAGGTGTCGTAGCCACAGCCCATGTCGGCCATCACGCCGGGGCGGAATCCATCAATCAGCACATCCGCTTTGGCAGCATGATCCCTCAAAGCCTGAATGCCCTCGGGCGTGCGAAAGTCCGCAGTAACAATCTGTTTGCTGCTGTTCAAAGCGGCATACAACATGGGCATGCTTTTGGCGTCATCCCCGTGTGGGGGTTCCATCTTGATGACCGTGGCACCCATCTGCTGCAAGATCAGTGACGTTGCTGGCCCAGGCAAATTGCGCGACAAGTCGAGCACGGTGATGCCTTCGAGCAAGGTGGGGTCTTGAATGGGTGACATGTGTGACGGCCTCGGTGATTGATTGTGAATAACTTTGTTGATTTGGACCGGATCGACCCTAGCCTGGCTTGAGGCACCATTCGCTTCGCCCTGAGCAAGGTTTCTCGATCCGGCTTGATGCTTCTGGCTTGGGGCATGCGAAACGCCACAGCGTCTTCGCATCGATTGCTTTCAGCAATCGCCCCGCGCTGCGAATCCGCCGGGAAACCTTGCAAAATCGGGCGAAGCGAACAGTACCCCTAGCCAAGCCGGGGCGCTGTTCACATGAACGCCACGTTAAGAGTTCACAACCCTCAAGCGCTCACCTTGTACCGCTGCGCCATGGCTTACATTGGGCACATTGGCACATTCAAAGCCGGGTGCGTAAGTTACCGAGTTGTCACCGAAGAATTCCTGCGGTGTGAACTCGTCAACCATGATGGCTTCCAGGCTGATGCGGTTGGCACGGTCCAGCAACTTTTTGTCGGCTGCTGTAATAATGCCCTTGGCCAATGCGGCTTCTGCCATTTCCTGCACAGAACCCTTGTCCACCAGCTTGGAACGGCGCGCCTGAATCACTTTCATTTGCACCACTTCGGCTTCCTGTACGGCCTGGAAGGCCGCCATCAAACGCTTCACGCCTGTGGTTTGTGCCAGCACTTCATCGCTGTCCATGTCGGCCAGGTTGAACTTGGGCATGTACAAATCACCTGTGATACGGCCCAGTTGGGCACCGCTCTTGGTGATTGTTTTGGCCACGGTCGGCACCAAACGATCCAGACCAGAACCAACAATCGGGTTCACGCGCAAGCTGAAATAGCCCACGGTGCGCAGCAAAAAGCCCACTGCGTTGTTGCCAAAGTTGGAATAGATGGATTCGAATGCTTTTTGCACTTTCGCCAAGGCGTATTCGCAAGCGTACTGAACCAGTGGCAAGTCTTCCTTGATTTCACCTTCAGCCACGTAGCGGCGAATGGTTGAAATGGCGAGCAGTTGCCAGCCCAAAGCATCGGCGAAATGGCCGGTCAGTTGCTGGCGGGCTTTCAACTTGCCACCCACGGTGATCAGGGCCATGTCGGTGAGGAATGAATATCGGGATGAAGCCCAGGCCAGCTTGCGCAGGTAAGGTGTAACACCGTCAATCTTCGGTGTGCTGGCCATGTAACCACGGGTCAGCGTAAGACCAACCAAACGGCTGGTGTTCACCACCATGTGACCAATCCAGCCTTTCAGGGCGCTGCTGAAGGTGGGCAGGTCGTTGGCTTCCAGCGCGTTCGCAATTTTGAATGCGTAGGGGTGACAACGCACAGCACCTTGACCAAACGTAATCAGCGAACGGGTCATGATATTCGCGCCCTCAACGGTAATTGCAACCGGGGCTGAACAGTAGCCACGGCCAATCACGTTGTTGGGGCCTTGCATCACACCAGCACCTGCCATCACGTCCATGGCGTTTTTAGCTTGCTCACGTGAAAGTTCGGTGAGGTAGGCTTTCCACACAGCCGACACCACAGGGGGCTGTTCGCCGTTGTCCAGTGCGCTCAACGCATACACACGCGCAGCTTCACTGAGGTAGGCCATCGCCGCAATTTCAGCCAGCTTTTCCTGAATACCTTCCATTTCAGCAATCGGCATGCCGAACTGCTGACGAACACGGGCGTATGCGCCAGAGGCAGCCGCTGCTGCACGGATGCCGCCGACCGCACCAGCCGGCAATGAAACCGCACGGCCACCGGCCAGCTGTTCCATCAACATGCGCCAGCCTTGGCCTGCGCACTCTTTGCCGCCAATAATTTCGTCCGCATCAATCACCACATCGCGGCCAATAATCGGGCCGTTGTAGAACGCATCACCAATCGGCTGGTGGTGTTTGCCCATTTCCAAACCAGGTGTGCCACGGTGTACCAGAGCCACTGTAATGCCGGGCTCTGCACCCTTGCCCAGCAAATTCTCGGGGTCGTGCAGCTTGAATGCCAGCGAAATGAGGTTGGCCACCGGTGCCAAGGTGATGTAGCGCTTGCGGAAGTTCAGCTTGATTTGAACCTTGCCCTCTGCGTTTTTAAATACCACACCGCGCGCCAGAATGGACGCAGCATCGGAGCCTGCTGTGGGTTCGGTCAAACCGAAACAGGGCAGGTATTCACCACTGGCCAGGCGTGGCAGGTAATGTTCTTTCTGTGCCTGAGTACCGTAGTGCTTGATCAACTCAGCTGCCCCCAAGCTGTTGGGAATCACAACCAGTGTTGACAGCAGTGGGCTGTGCGATGTGATCATCGCCATGATGGTGGAAATGGCGTTGGCCGAAAATTCCAGACCACCAAACTTTTGGGGAATCAGGAAAGAATAAAAACCGGCAGATGCCAAAAAGTCGACTGCTTTTTTCGGAATGATGCGTGTGGTCGCAATTTCATGCGGGTCGCACATTTCGCACAGTTGCTGCACTGGGCCGTCGATGAAATCGCGCTCGCGCTGATTCAATTTCGAGTAAGGCTCGGCAAACATTTTTGCAAAATCGGGCTTGCCGGAAAACACCTGCCCGTCAATCCACACCGTGCCTGCTTCAAGCGCCTGGCGCTCGGTCGGCGAAATTTGCGGCATGGCTTTGGCTTTGATCAAGCCATTCATGATTGCTTTGAATACCATGGTTACTGCTCCTGTTTTCGTCATTCATCGCGAAGCCAGCTGCCCTTGGACAGCTTGCTTCGCAGGGTAAAAAATCAAGCCAGCTTGTCTTCCAGCTTTTTGCCTTGAGCTGCCATTTCCACCAGCATGCTGGCGGGCTTGAAACGTTCGCCATACAGAGCGGCCAGTTCTTCGCAACGCTTAACGAATTGAGGCAATCCTTTCGCGTTGATGAACTGCAACATACCGCCTGTGAATGGCGCGAAGCCCAAACCGAAAATGGACCCGATGTTGCCATCCGCCACGGAACGCAGCACTTTTTCCTGCAGGCAGCGTGCGGCTTCATTGGCCTGGATGTACATCAAACGGTCCTGAATTTCCTGTGAGCTGGGCTGCTCTTTGGCCAGCGGGAATTCTTCGCTCAAACCTTTCCACAGGGTTTTGCCTGCGGGGGAGTAGTCGTAGAAGCCTTTGCCGTCTTTCTTGCCGATGCGGCCGTGCTTTTCAGCCACAGTAATCAGTGTTTTGTAGCCTGGGTGCTCGGGGAAAGTTTGGCCTGCGGCTTCCATGTCTTTCTTGGTTTGCTTCATGATCAGCAAACTCAGGCTGAGCGACACTTCGTCGTACAGCGCCAAAGGTGGCATGGGCATGCCGGCTTCCAGACCTGCCATTTCGATGGAACGGGGGTGAACACCCTCGCCCACCATGGCAGCAGCTTCCATCAGGAAGGTACCGAACACACGGCTGGTGAAGAAGCCACGGCTGTCGTTCACCACAATCGGTGTTTTGCCGATTTGCTGAACATAGTCAAAGCCCTTGGCCAGTGTTTCATCGTCGGTTTTTGCACCCATGATGATTTCAACCAGCGGCATTTTGTCCACGGGGCTAAAGAAGTGCAAACCGATGAACTGGTTGGGGCGCTTGGATGCTTCGGCCAAGCCAGTAATTGGCAAGGTCGATGTGTTGGACGCATACACGGCTGTTGCTGGAATAACCGCTTCAGCTTTGGCAGTGACATCGGCCTTCACGGCGCGGTCTTCGAACACAGCTTCAATCACCAAATCCGCACCTTCCAATTTGGAGTAGTCGGTGGTGGCAGTAATCAGGTTCAGCAGTGCCTCTTTCTTTTCAGGTGTGCTGCGCTTTTTGGCAATGGCTTTGTCCAGCAGGTTGGTGCTGTAGGCCTTGCCCTTGTCTGCACCTTCCTGAGTGGCGTCGATCAACACCACCTCAATGCCCACTTTCGCAGACACATAGGCAATGCCCGCACCCATCATGCCTGCACCGAGCACGCCAATTTTCTTGACCTTGCTTTTCGCAGGTGCGCTTGGGCGGCTTTGACCTTTCTTGATGCTGTTCAGCTGGTACCACAGCGTATTCATCATGTTCTTGCTTTCTTGCGACAACACGCAAGCAGCGAAGTAACGGCTTTCCACTTTCAAACCAGTGTCGATATCGGTGATACCGCCCTCGAATACGCAGCTTGCAATGTGGGTCAGCGCTGGGTAGTTACCAAATGCCTTGGCGTTGGCCATGCTGGGTGCGATCGCCCAAATTTGCGCAATGGCTGGGTGCTTGGAATCGCCACCAGGGAATTTGAAGCCCTTCACATCCCAGGGCTGCAATGCTTTTGGATTGGCAATCGCCCAAGCCTTCGCCTTGGCAATCATTTCCTCAACTGAATCTGCTGTGTCTTGAATAATGCCCTTCTTCACGGCCTGCTCAACGCGCAATTCCGTGCCTTGGGTCATCATCTCCAGCGCGCCCTGAATACCGATCATGCGGGGCAAACGCTGTGTACCACCGCCGCCAGGCAGCAGACCGAGCTTCACTTCGGGCAAACCAAATTTGGCTTTGGGGTTGTTCAGTGCGATGCGGTGGTTACAGGCCATGGCCAGTTCCAGACCACCACCCAATGCGGTGCCGTTCAAGGCGCATACAATGGGCTTCTCGCACTTTTCCATGCGGCGCAACAGGGTTTTGAAGGCTTCCGCCAAATCAAAAGCTTGCTGTGGGTCGGTAATTTTGTAAACCGTGTCCAGGTCAGCGCCAGCCAAAAACTCTGGCTTGCCAGAAGTCAGCACCACACCTTTCACGGCCGCATCGGTTTCAATGCGGGTCAGGGCTTCCGCAAAGGGGCCCATCAATTCTTCGTTCAATACGTTCATGGAACGGCCGGGCATGTCGAGCGTGACTACCGCGATGCCATCCTGACCGAGTTCAAATTTCACTGCACTCATTGTTGTTTCTCCTTCGGCCAATTAAATGCGTTCGATGATGGTGGCAATACCCATGCCGCCGCCCACACACAGTGTGGCCAGGCCCAGGGTTTTGTCTTGCCGCTCAAGTTCATCGAGCAAGGTGCCCAAAATAATTGCGCCTGTTGCGCCCAGTGGGTGGCCCATGGCGATCGATCCGCCGTTCACGTTCACGCGGTCCAGGCTGATACCCAGGTTGCGTGCGGTTTGCATGGGTACCACAGCGAATGCCTCGTTGATTTCCCACAAATCGATGTCAGAAGCTTTCAAGCCTGCTTTTTGCAGAGCCTTCAAACAGGCTGGCGTTGGGCCAGTCAACATGATGGTGGGCTCAGAGCCAATCACCGCTGCCGCACGAATGCGTGCACGTGGCTTCAAGCCAGCCTTGCGTCCGGCTTCCTCGCTACCAACCAATACCAAAGCAGCGCCATCTACGATGCCGGAAGAATTGCCCGCATGGTGAATGTGGTTGATGCTTTCAACGGTGGTGTACTTGCGCAGGGCGGTTGCGTTGAAACCCATGCTGCCCATCATTGCAAATGAGGGCTGCAAAGTGGCCAGGCTTTCCACGGTGGCATTGCCACGAATGAATTCGTCGTGGTCGAGCATGATCAAACCATTCAGGTCCTTCACAGGCACACGGCTTTTGTTGAAACGGCCTTCGGCTTGGGCCTTGGCAGCACGGCGCTGGCTTTCCACGGCGTACGTGTCTACATCGGTGCGGCTAAAGCCTTCCAGCGTACCGATCAGGTCGGCAGAAATGCCTTGGGGAATAAAGCCAAGTTTGTCGTTGATGCGGGGGTCCATGAACCAGGCACCGCCATCGCTGCCCATGGTCCAGCGGCTCATGCTTTCTACGCCACCCGCAACCACCATGTCTTCCAGACCGCTGCCTACCTTGGCTGCTGCCAGGTTCACTGACTCAAGGCCTGAAGCGCAGAAGCGTGACTGGGTTACACCCGCAACAGTTTCAGCCCAACCAGCATCCAGCACAGCAGTGCGTGCAATGTCAGCACCCTGCTCACCCACTGGGGTTACGCAACCCAGCACCACATCGTCGACGAGGCTGGTGTCGAGATCATTGCGCTGTTGCAAAGCGGTCAGCAGGTTGTTCAGCAACCAAACTGGTGTGGCCTGGTGCAGGCTGCCGTCTTTCTTACCTTTGCCCCGTGGGGTTCTTACTGCGTCAAATATCAGTGCCGATGGCATCTGTGCCTCCTGGATTTTCTGGATTCGGTAATGAAAATTACCGAAGGTATCGTGAATTCTTCACGGTCCAGAATGGCGATGTGCAAACGCACAATCAACCCAAGAAGTTACTTTAGAGTGTCACCTCTATGCATATGGTAATTTGGCTTACCGTTTTTCATCCCCTGTGTAGCGGCGCGCTGAATCATGCATGAAAAACCGGTCTTGAATCGGCGGCTGCAAGCCCAATTCCTTTACGACGCGCAACAACGGCATGTCGCGAGTCCACAGCGTAGTTCCCGGCGACAACAGCACGGAGGCCAACAGGTGCGTGTCCACATAACCCAAGCCCTGTGCATGCAATTTACGCAATTCGATCAGTTCAAGCACCTCGGCTGGCGAAGCAGGCACTGAGGGCTGCAAATCGGCCAGCCAATTCAGAATGCGATCACGGTCTTGAAGGTTGGCCAGTGCCATTTCACCCAGCACAAAAGGATGACCCAACACACAGCCCTCGTTCAGCAGGCGAACCAGTTGGGGTTCGGACTGATGAAAATGATCCACCCACACGGTGGTGTCGACGAGTACCTTCACAACTGCCACTGCCTGCGAGGAATGTTTTGTAATTCGGGTTGGGTGCCCCCCAACAAGGCCAGCCTGCGGGCGCTTTCCCGCTGTATCAGTGCGCGCAGGGCTTCGCGCAGCAGTTCATTTCGCTCGCCAAGACCGGAAAGCTGCTGGGCTTTGGTTAATAATTCATCATCAAGGTTAACGGTTGTTCTCATGGTGTTGGGTGCTTGTGGTTGACCGCACCAACATTAGCACCAGATGATTCGCCTTTTGATTCACCCCATTGAACCCACGGCAAGTGGGTCCGGTCACTATGAACGCAAGCGCAAGCAACAACAAAGTCGATGTGAATGCCAACCCCGCCAACATGCGAAAGGCCACGCTGGACCGCATAGAAAATGCAGTGCTGGAGCTGTTTACCAACCATGACTTCAACAGCGTGCCTTTAATTGAGGTGGCCCGCACCGCCAATGTCTCACTGCAAACCATTTACAAATACTTTGGCAGCAAGGAACAATTGGTGGCCTATGTGCTGGACGCCACATTGAGCAGGTTGGCCAACCGCATGATCGACCACCTTGAAGGCATTGAAGACTACCGGGAACGCCTGCGCAAAACCCTGTGGGTGATGCTGGACTACTTTGACAAGCACCCCAAGGTGATATTGCTGTTGACCGTATCAATCCCGGCCAGCCGCTACCAGGACTTGCCCGTGTATGAAAGCCCGGAGTTGATGGGGGCTTTTCTGGGCATGCTGAAAGAAGGTCAGCACAAGGGCGTATTTAACGACACCGTTTCAAGCAAAATGCTGCTGGACGTGTTCATGGGCGTATTCGGCCGCGTGGCTCAAATGCACTTTTTGCGCAAGGAAAGCCACAAACTGATTGACCAGTTTGACGACCTGTTTGGAATTTTATGGGGTGCATTGAAAGCGAACTGAAGGCGAACTGACATGGAACCTTGATCACTGATTGGGCACACAATACAAATCAAGCCACCACAATCTGCATGTCGAGTTCTGTTGAAGGTTTCACTGCCGCGGGCTGGAGTCAGCTTGCTGCGCAGGCTGCAAAAACCATGCACACTGATGCGGGTGGCATCGACTTGCCCGCAATTGCACCAAGCGGTGCAGCCTGGGCAGCTTTCAAGCAATCTCCCGAATTACGCGCAGCCTACACTGCGCAACTGAACACCACCATCAAGAATATTCAGCAGTTTGTGGGGCAACACGCAAGTACGGGTGCACAACGGCAAAAAGCAATTGGTAATTTGAATCACTTTCTTCAAACCCGGGTCAATTGCAATGCCGACAAGCTTTCACCGTTGGTCGTCAACGAAAGCCGGCGCAACCTGAACCTGTTTGCACAACAACTGAACAACCCGAACATTCCAGCGGACAAAAAACTGTCTTGCGCACTGGCCTTGGCAGAGGGGCTGGGCGTGTGCAATGAAGGCGAAACGCTGAACATTCTTGAAAACACCAGAGACCTGTGCAGCCAGCAAACAGGCTTGGCCGGGGTGTTGACCCGCGCCAAAAACAACCTTGTCGAGCAACACCTTCAACAATTGGTAAGGCATGAAGACAAGCCACGTTTAAATGACGAACTTGCCCTGCAACTTGAAATTCACCATATTCAAGCCCTGAAGAATCATGTGGCAGGGCAATGGGGATTGGAAGTAGTTGAGGACCGGTACGCCACACAGGCTTACCAAAACCAGGCGGGCCCGATGGCTGAAGAACTACTTCGGCAAACCATTACACCCCCCGTGCTGGCCAATACAGTTGCCGAACAAATTGCCCAAACGTTTTGCAACCACACCCACAGTAAATTAAGTACCGGCATCCCGACTGAACAACTGAAAACCGAGCCTTTGCGCCGGGCCATTCAGGCCGAATTCGGATCGGAAATTGAACTGGAAAACTGCCTTGAATTCAATGCCGACTACACCCAGGTGAAATTAAAGCCATTGGCCGAAATTTCACTGCATGTCATTGAAAAATGCCAAGACCTGGGCTTGATAAACCCACATGCCAATCCCGTTGGTGTGCTGAAACAAAGCACCCCCGATCTTCAAGCGTGCATCAAGCAGGTGGGGTTCCTGCGCGGCGCACCTGCCAACAACCCTGCGCATTCGCCCATGTTGTGTAACTTCTGGGCAGGCTACACAAAAACTGTGGTGTCCGATTACGAGAAAAAACGACATCAGAAGGAGAACTCTCCCGCCGACGTGGTCCGCATTCTGAGAAAGCTTGATATCCAGACCTGATTGAATTCGCACCAGTACGGTGCAAAAATTGCCTAAAAAGCGGGCATCGTTTTTGCAACTAATGCCCCACTTTTAACCAAAAACCTCAAAATTCACCAAAATGGAACAAATTACTCTCGCACTGGACACTCTTTTTGTGCTTCTAGGCGCCATCATGGTGCTTGCAATGCACGCCGGTTTTGCATTTCTGGAAGTGGGCACGGTGCGCCACAAGAACCAGGTCAATGCCCTTGTCAAAATTCTGGCTGATTTTTCAGTCAGCACCATCAGCTACTTCTTCATCGGTTATGCCATTGCTTATGGCGTGGGTTTTTACGAACCAGCTACCGTGCTTAATGAAGGCAACGGCTATTCGCTGGTGAAGTTTTTCTTCCTGCTCACCTTCGCGGCCGCCATTCCTGCCATTGTGTCGGGTGGCATTGCCGAGCGCGCGCGCTTTGTGCCCCAATTGGTGGCCACCGCGGCTTTGGTGGGTTTGGTTTACCCCGTGTTTGAAGGCATGGTGTGGAACGGCAACTATGGCTTTCAGGAATGGCTGACTGCCAGCTTCGGCGCCCCCTTCATGGACTTCGCAGGCAGCGTGGTGGTTCACGCTGTGGGTGGCTGGATCGCCTTGGCCGCCGTGTTGCTGCTGGGCTCACGCCGTGGCCGCTATACCAAAGACGGGCGCATCAGCTCGCACCCGCCCTCATCCATCCCCTTCCTGGCGCTGGGCAGTTGGGTGCTGGCAGTGGGTTGGTTCGGTTTTAACGTGATGAGCGCCCAGAAAATTGAAGGCATTTCAGGCTTGGTGGCCGTAAACAGCCTGATGGCCATGGTGGGCGGCACCCTGGGTGCCTTGGTTGCGGGCCGCAACGACCCAGGCTTTGCCTACAACGGCCCATTGGCCGGTTTGGTGGCTGTGTGTGCAGGCAGCAATATCATGCACCCGCTGGGGTCGCTGGCTGTGGGCTCCATCGCAGGCGTGCTGTTTGTGTACATGTTCACTTTCACGCAAAACCGCTTGAAGGTTGACGATGTATTGGGTGTGTGGCCATTGCATGGCATTTGCGGCGCCTTTGGTGGTATTGCAGCAGGCGTATTTGGCCAGCAAGCCTTGGGCGGCATGGGCGGAGTGTCGTTCATGAGCCAGTTGATCGGCACTGTGGCTGGCGTGGCATTCGCTTTGCTGGGTGGCTTCGTGGTGTATGGCCTATTGAAAATGACTGTGGGTATTCGCCTGAATGACGAAGAGGAATTCAACGGTGCCGACCTGACCATTCACAAGGTCAGCGCCAGCCCCGAACGCGAAACCAGCAGCTGGTAATTTACAGGCAAATTTTTATCTCGACATGATCTCCAGGGCTTCTGAATAGAAGTCCCTGCGGATCAACACAAACACGATCAAAGCGCTAAAGGCCATCAACAAACCTGGATGAATCATCCAGGTGACCGAGGCAATACCGAAATAATAACTGCGCAAGCCTCGGTTGAATTCATCACCGGCCAGGCTGTTGATGCGCGCCATGCGCGACACATAGGCTTCGTTGTAATCCTTGTCCGGATTACCGTCGGGTGCAGCACCTACCAAAATGGTCAGCAGATTGAATTGGCGCAAACTCCAGGTGAATTTAAAGTAAGCCACCACAAACACGGTGAGCACCAACAGCACCTTGATTTCCATCAAACCGCGGCTAACCTCCCGGCTAAACGGCAAGTCGCTGGTAATGTTGACCAACTGATCGAGCGTACCCAACAGGGCGAACAAACCGGCAATGATGTAAATCGTTGTGTTGGCATAAAAAGTAACACTGTTGACCAGGTTACCGATCAACGCGGTGTCGCCCACGCGGTTGCTGCGAGAAAGCATTTCACGTGCCCACAGTTTGCGGAACTCATGCGTTTTTTGCGCCAATCCATGGCGACCAAAGCGGCTGCGACCATCGAACACGTAGTTGTAACCCCGAAAGCAAATCACAAAAAATGCAACCGCGATCCAGTCGAATACGGTGAGCAGGGAAATTGCGGTTTGAACAGCAGTCATGACGACACTCCAACAACTGAGAACAATTGACGCCAATTGTGCGCCGCTTCGGCGTGGCTGAAACGGTTCGCGGAAGCAAAAGCCTTTTTGCTTAAGCCTTCATGAAATTCGTAACTGTCAAAAACAGAAAGTATTTGATCCGCGAGCGCATCTGTATCCCCAAATGGCGCTAGCAAACCAGTTTCACCGTGCACAATCAAATGCGAGGGTCCATACGGCACGTCAAAAGCAATTGCAGGGCATGCGTGGCAAATACTTTCCATAATGGCCAGTGAGTAAGCCTCGGCCTGGCTGGTCAACAGCGACAAACCTGCACGCATGTAATGGGCCGCAGGATCATCTGTCCAGTCATTCAAACCAACATGGTTCTGCAAGCCCAACGATTCAAGCTGTGTCTTCAAATCAGACAAGAGGGAACTACCCGCCACTGCAAAACCGTAAAAATCAAGACGCGCCTCGGGATACCTCTTCACCACTTTGGCCAAAGCTGCGATTGCCAGGTTATGATTTTTCTCGGGGCTGTATCTGGCCATGGAGACAATTCGAAATCTGTCCCGAGTCTTGAAATCCGGGATGGAGTCCTTTAATTCGCACGAATGGCCAATGGGAAACATTTGCCCTGCCCCGTAGCGTGCAGAGATGTCATTCATTTGTTGATCGGTCAGTGTAATGACTGCATCCGGACGCTTGATGTCGTGCAAGATGTCCCTGAAATTGGAGTTGGTCGGACTCGTGGCCATATCTGCCACGGTGTGTGTATGGATAGCGTGAATAACAGGCACCACTGCCACCTGCCCAGGCGATTCCCGATGCAAGTGATCACGCGCAGTCACCGCAGGCAAGTACCAATACCGATTTTTGTCCACGATGAGCACGTGTTTACCGCCCTGCTTTTTCAACATGGAAACCAAAGCATAAGTCAGCCATTCCGATTCACTGTGCAAACAGGCCACGAGCGCCCCGGTTGAATTGTGTAGGCGAACATCCGACAGCAGTTGTTTTTTGTCAATTCGCTTGTAAAGCTTGGCAATGGCCAATGTGCCATCGGGGCGCAAGTAGTGTTCATGGTTCACCGCGCCATCTGAATCCAGGTACTGCATGCAACTTAAAAATCCACGGCAATCGTAATAATCCTTTCTGAACTTCACTCCGCCAGAAAAATGATTGATGTGAATCAGCATGTCGTTCACAGGATTGCGAACCACGTACATCAGCAGTTGTCCTTGCGGGCTCGTTACGCGAATATCCCGCCTGCCGGCGACCAGCTGGCTGCGAAGCATTGGATTCTCAAAGAGCGACTGACCAGTGTTCAGTTGAGTTGAAACGAGCTCTGCATCCTGAAAATAATCGTGAACTGACCGGCACACTGAAGACTCGGGCAAAGCCTTGTTGGCCACCAACTTCTCGATTGACTCATGCAATCGTGGGTTATAGCGACAGGTCAACAACACTGGTCGCACATGCATCTCTTGCTCAAAAACCCGATATCGAAGCAAAGCTGCATTCTCAACGCCCGAACGCTGAAAACCAAAGTTCTGGTTCAGAAACCAAAAATTGGTCTCTTGAACTTTGGCGTTCAATGCCTTGTTTGGCTTGGCCGGTTCCAGATTCTGAGACAAGGCACCCTGCACCAAAAACTTCCGGTAAGCCACCAAACCCGATACATAGTGCTCTACATCATCAATACGCACCCGGTAAGCATGATGCCGAATAAAAAACGAACCGTTCAGCGTGTCGGGTTTCGCAAAATACATGGCCCATTCAGGCCAAAAATAACCGGTTGTCAAATAATTGGCGCGCCAGTGCAGGGCTCGATAAAACTTCTCGGTGTCCACCTGTGCATACAGGTCGGCAAACTCAGGCATGGTTTGCAAACGAGAGAGCATTTGTTCGGCGGCCATCATCAACTCGAGCAAGGTCGGGAAAGTGGTGATGCGTGTCAGCACGAAATCCAGGTGATTTGCGAAATTGCGAATTCCGAACTCAAAGTACTCTCGCTTGGGTCGGTACTGGGTAAGCTCGTTCACGCAGTAGCTCATCCAGTGATCATTCGCTTTCCAGTGACGGGCTTCAATAAAATATTCAAAAGCCAACTCCACCGCTTGAAGCCACCTTGCCCTGCGGGTGATTTTGTACAAACGCATGAGGGCGAATGCGGCTTCACCATCGTAATAAATAATCCTGAATTGTTCTTTGATGGAAAGATCAGGATAGTTAAGCACATGCACAAAGCGGCGAGTGCTCGGATTAAGCATGGCAACCAGGCCTTGGGCCAGTTGCTCCATCAATTCAATGTATTCCGTGGTGCCGGTCAGTTCGGTGTACTTGGCCAACGCGAGAATACACACCGCATTGCCACCCAGCTTGATTTCATTGCCGGTGTCGACCAAAAAGGCCGCCTGAATTCCACCGCTTAATTCAACCCGCTTGATCAACTCCTGCGTCAAGCAAAGTAGCGAACGTTCAATCGCCGACTTCAAAAAAGCGCTTTGTGTGACTTCCCATGCCTCAATCATGGCGTAGGTAGAACTTGCATGGCGAAGGGTGTTGTAGGTTGGAATTTCCTTGTTGAAGCATGGAAACAATCCATACACGAACTGGCCGCTGTCCTTGACTTGCCGGGCCAGAAATTCGCTGGCATTGAACACCAGCTGCCGGCAGGAATCTGCATCCAGATCGGGGAGCGTGCGACGCCCTACAGCCACACCGTGAGGCTCCAGGCCGTGCACGGTTTCATCCTTACCGATGTAAGCACCTTGCGTCAAAAACAGATACACCGGCTGATCATCATCATGATTCAACACGAATGGTTGACCATATTTCTTTCTGGCGTACTTTTCGAAATTTATAACATGGAGCTTCGCGAACTCTTCCTCTGAGCCGCCGTACAACATGGCGTTGCCGTTGAGCTCGCCCCACAAAAAAGAATGTTTGAACTGCGGATCCAGGGCGATTCCATAACCGAAGTAATTTCGTTTTGTTGTTGACAGCAGCGCCTTTAGCTCCGCCCAGCTTGTTGTTTGAATTTCGCTAACCCGATCTACGCGTACATGCTCAAAATCGAGCAATGTTTTGCGAAAGGAAGTGCACGCATGGGAACTTAGCGCATTCCAGCTGGCTGCAAACGACTGACCCACAAATGTTTCTACGCTTGCGCGCTCAAGCCCATTGGAAGTAGACAACATCAAGACGCAGGGTTCGTGGTCGCGGACCAAGCTCACACCGGCAAACCAACTACCCAGTTTTTCAAGTCTGACAGGATTGATCATGGTGTCCTGCGATCAGTCAAAAGAGAATTGATAAAGCACATCCACTGCATTGTCCGCACCGGCTCGTGCGATGAAACTCAACTTGCGAGAGTATTGATAGTTCAATTTCAGAATACTGGCAGCCGTTGTTACAGATTGATCAAAACTCAGGTAAACACGATCGCTGAATCGCTTTCCCAGCGACACAATACGCTGGGAGAGCAAGGGGTCGTCCGATCCAATCACGTTTGCAGAGGCATCTGCACCGGGCGCAATAGCCACCTTGCTGCCCACTGCGCGGGAATCCGCTGCAGTCAGGGAACCAGTACTTAAACTCAAATCATCAATCCCGATTGATTTCGCAATTTTGCGCGTGGTGCTTTCGTCTTCATCACCAAAAATTGCCGCAGCTGCTGTCAGCAACAAAGTGGAATCACGATCTGCTGAACCACTGCCGCGCCCAAGGATCATCCACGACAGCTTTTCAGAATCAGGGACTGCCGGTTCACTCACCAGACTAACCTTGGGTCGCTGCGCCGTACCAGTCACTTCAACACCCGCTTCAACTGCAACGCCTTTGCGCACCGCACGAACATTCAGTCCCGGGTTGTCCAGAGGGCCCTGGAAATTAACCACGCCGCGCTCGATTGACAGGTCTTGCCCGTATGCACGGTAGGTACCACTCACTGTTTGAATGGTGCCAGTTGCGCTCAAACGCCGGCCTGATCGGCGCTGCCCACTGCCACCTACCCCTTCAAGCATCACCAAACGCAAACCACCCTCAAGTCGACTTCGCAAGCCCTCAGCATTCACGTAAAAGCGTTCGCCCAGATTGGCGCGCAACTGCAGATCAATTGGCAAACCCTGCCCGGCCAGTTCACTGCGCCCCTGAATAAACACATCGTCGCCCAAGGTTTGTGGACCACTTTCGGGCATCTCAAAATATGCGCCAAGGGTATCCACTTCCCCCCGAATTTTTAAGGGTTGGCCCTCGACACTGGGTTGCTGCACAGTGACAGTCGAGTTCACCATCATCCATCGGTCAGGGCGCTGCAACAAGGGAACCCTGTCCATGGACAGTCTTATTTCACCATTCAGACCTGTCAAATTCCAGACACCCTCTGCCTTCACTTTCCCGTTGCCCTGGATGAGAGGACCCAACTCCTCGATGTAGCGCCGAGGCGGGCGACGGTTGTATACCGTGAATTCAAATGTGTCGATACTGGCCTTGTCGGTGGTGAAGTCAACCACCACGTTACCGTCTTCAAAGCGTACCCCTTGATCCAGCTGAAACACATCCAGATCCATTGCAAACAAACGCCCCTGCACATCCGGGTTGTTTGCAGTACCTGCAATCGCCATTGCAACCTGGCCTGCACCGCTGGTTCTAACCCCACCGCTCATCATGGGCCCAAGCCAGTTAAGCTCTGTAAAGCCGGCTGCCACAGAGCCCTGCATGGCTTGATCACCAGCAATTTCCCAAGCCTTGGTTTGCGGATTCTGTTGAACCGGCAATTTCAAGTTTGCAGTCACCGCACCGAAATCGTCAGCAAGAATGTTCAAATCCACACTGGCCGCCTCTCGGTTAAAGTCAAGATTTGCAGTCAGGGTTCGAATATCCACGTCCACTTGTGAATCCTCCAGAATCTGCAAACCACCTGACACATGCCGGATATTCACACGACCATCCACCTTGTTGGGATTGGCCAGGTAGGTCCAGTTCACTTTCGCGATCAGGTCTTTGGGCTCTACCGTCAATTGCTTGCGCAATATTGGCGACATGCGTGGGAAATAAAACTGGGGCATTTCACCCTCAACCCGAATCTCCCTGTTCGCAATGCGAAGAATTCTGTTGTTCAACACCGAGGTGTCTTCACCTTTGAGAACAAAATCTGCAAGTTCGACATACCCCGGTGCAAGAACAAGTGGTGCCGGTGCCTGAAGTGAAAAGCTGCGGGCAGGCAACCACATTCCCTCCACTTTCAGTTGGGTAAGCTGTCCTTTCCAGCCTGAAACCGATTTCGGTGTGCGCAAAACACCGATCCCACCCGCAAAAGCAAACTCGCCTTTCAATTGACGCAAGCGGCTAAATGGCTGCAAGCCACTGGAAAATACACCCCGTAACTCATGCTGATTGCGAATGCCTCGAAGCGTCAGTTTTAATTCATTCAAGGTGTTGGTTGCCGCGCCAGGCACCTTCACTTTGCTCGCCACAATGTCACCAACCCAAGGTGAACCTGGCGCCGAACCAAGGTTGAACTGTCCGGACACGGTCTCGATTTGAATGGTGTCATCCAGTTTCAATTGGCGAACGTCGACATTGCCTTCACCCGAGAAGTTTCCGTCAAATCCACGCAGCTTTCCTTTCAATCGCACCGTTCCCGAAAGTGTCATTTGAATCAGTTTTCCGAGGCGCGGCAGCTCATCCAGGTTCAAATCCAAATCCACGAAATCAGACTGTGTTCCGTAACTCCCGTTGGCTTTCACTGTGTTGCCCACCACGTCCAGGTCCAGCAGCACATTGCTTAAGCGCGACACGCCGCCAGTGGCTTTGGCAACCAGTGTAAGCGGGGCATTGGCCAAACGGGAATTCACCAAATCAAGATTGAATTCACCCAAAGGATCAACCGTTCCAGCCTGTCCGCTTTGAACCAGAACGCCCTTGAAAGAGGCCTTCCCGTTCAAGTCACCTTGCAAGAAAGGACTGGCATCCGGAACGTAGTTGGCCGGATTGATCTTCATCAATTCAATCTGAACGTCGGTTGGCATTTTCCCAAGCAAATCCACATGCAACTTCCCGCGAAGCTCAGCTTGCCGGTCGCGAACCAAAAGGCGATCTACCCGCAACTGCGTACCGTTTTTAGTGCCTTGAATAGAGGAGGTCAACGCGAGCCGTTGAGGCAAAGTGGCAAACACGGACGCATCTACATTGCTTGTCTTGACATCAAAATTCACGTCTCCGGCCAATACATCAAGCGTGGGCACTTGATCAACCGGCTGCTTCGGCGCGCGCCATTGCATGACAGCACTCGCATTGCCAGCCTGACGTTTTCCATCGGCCAACTGAAGCTGATCCACCCACAAATCGAGTTGTTCGGGAAGTTGATTTTGTAGAACCAACTTGAAACGGGTTTGCATGAAAGCCAGTGGCAAACCCCCAGACTGAACAGTTGAAGGCTGCGCATTCCGAACCGAGAAATTACCAATACTTTCGGAGAAATCTTCATTGGGCTCAACGGTTGCAACAATCGCTAGCGAGGCGCGCGGTGCCCCATCCAGCCAATTGGATGGATCAAAATTTTCCGCGTTTATACGCACAGTTTCAAATGGGGTTGAACCCCACAACGTAAGCACCGCATTGGCTTGCACACCCTGGGTTTGATCTGCCCTTTCTGGGTTTTCCCCTTTGGCATCCAGGGCAAGCTCCAAGCGCTCCAGGGAACCTGTTGCCGCCAGCGTGGCATTCAGTAACACATCCTCCAAATTGCGCTGTGCATTCATAGACCCAGTGATTTGATAAGGCTTCGTCAAAGTCATTTCGAGTGTGGAATCGACCTGTGAGTCACGCACAGTCAAGGAAAAATTGTGAACGCTTAGCTGTTCCGATTGAACCGAAGCCTTCACATACACCTGCTTCAATTCCTCACCATTCACCAACAATTGCCGCACGCTGAAATTCTGCAAATCCAGATCAACTGGCAGGCTGATTTTTTCCGGCAATACCAGAGGTGTATCGTCTTCAGAAGGCGGTGAATCGACGCGCACAACCTGTGCAGACAAATTGGTGATTCGAATCAATCGATTCAAGGCACCCGACCAGTCAATTACAAGCTGAATTTGCTCAGCTTCAACCTTGGTGTCCTCTTGCTGCCATCGAATAAACTCCAGGTCAAACCCTTGCCACAAAGTGCCCTGAATGCGGCCAAACTCAAGTTGTTGGTCCGTATTGGCATTCACCCAGTCCTGCGCTTGAGCAACAGTAAACCGAAGGCCTTGTTCCGAGTGAACCACCCACAAAATTCCGGCTGTAGCAGCCACCATGGCCGCCAGCAGCAATGTACAAAATGCAAAGAAACCGCGCTTCAAAATGCCACTCCCAGCGCGAAGTGAATTCTTAAATTGTCCTGGTCTGTGGCTTTGGCCACATCGAAAGCGATAGGACCGGCAGGTGTTTTGTATCGCACCCCCACACCAATGGCTGGTTTAGGATCAAAGTCGCTCCAGTTGTCTGACACATCACCCACGTCCGTAAAAACTGCGGCGCCAAGCGGCCCCCCATCGAACCAACGTGTGTACTCTAAACTACCGATCATCACGCGACGACCGCCCACCAAAACACCTTGATCAATAACACCGAGGTCAAGAAAATCGAACCCGCGAAGGCTGTTGGTGCCCCCAGCGCGGAAGAGGTAATCCTGTGGAATATCCCGACGCGCACTGGCCACAACCGTACCAGCCTCGAATCGGGCAGAAAACAAATTCTCCCGGGACGGTGACCAAAACTTCTGCACTCGCCCGTATAAACGCACAAAATCCTGATCGGAGGCAAACTGTTCCGCAGCAACAGCCAGTTGGCCAAAGGCAATATATCCCTCAGAGGGATTCAATCGGTCGTCAACAGCATTTCTTGTCCACGATGAACTTGCAACCAGGGCCTGAGTTTGTCCGAAGTTGATGCCAAGTGCCCTTCGCTCCTCCAGCTGAAAATTCAGACCCAAACGGAAATCATTGATGCCTTTGTTGAATTCCCTGATCACGCCTACAGAGGAGCGATCCACCTCAAGGTTTGATATTTCCTGATGATCAATTGCAACCCCAACCGAATCGGTAATTCCGCGGATTGACGGGGGAAGAAATACATCGGCATAAGCCGATTGACGCTTTTGCTCAACCCGAACACCAGTGACAAGTGAATAAGCCCGATCAAACAAGTTATTGAATTGATAAGTAGCCTCGGTCCGAAACCCGGTGTTGGAGCTGTAACCTGCACCCAACCCCAGACGCTTGCTGTCACTTTCCATCACCGTGACTTCGATTGGAACATTCACAGGCTGTCGATCATCCGCATCAATTTTCACATCAACGGCTGAAAAATAAGTTGTACCTTGAAGTTCTGCCAGCAGCCTTAACAGCCGCTCTTGTTCATATCGATCGCCGGGACGAATGGTGTTGTAACGAGAGACCAAATCTTTGGGGTATTTGTTCAGCCCTTCTATTTGCAACTCGCCAAAAGTAAACACGGGGCCACTGTCGTAAACCACACGCAAGGCAACCGTATTTTTCTCGGGGTCGACATCGGCAAGACTTTCAGAAAGGGTTGCCGCAGCGAAATCTTTGGCCAGCATGTCTCGCAAAAGACTGTCTTTGCTGGCACTCCAATCCGCTTGATTAAAGGGTTGACCAACCCCCAACAGCCACAAAGTTTTCAATCTCTCACGGCGCTGCGCGAATTCGTCTTGGTTGATTTCACCATCGAATTGAATATCCACTGAGACAATTTTACTTTGCACCCCTGGCTCGATATTGATGTTCAGTGGTGGCGCCACATCCTCAGGAACTGTTTCATCAACAATCCTCTGAATCGAGGGGGAAAAATAACCTTCCGTACCTAACGCATCTCGAATGGCTGGCCGCAATCTCCTGAAGAGTTGCCATGCATCCCCGTTGTCATTCACCTGTGCAGTCAAGCGAATTTGTCGCGTGGACTGCTCAATCAAATCGTTGAACTCAGAAGCAGTTTGATAATTCACAATCGGTGGATCAAACTCGGTCACCGTGTCTTGAGCGTAAACCAAGCCAATGGGTAGGCCTATTGCACAGCAAGTGGCACAAAGCCAGCGAACAGCCCTGCTTTTGTGGTTAGCCAAAAACTTCTTCATGCTTTCCTGAATGGATTAATCGATTCTCCCTAGATTGACACTTTGACACCCCGGCAAGACATCGTGAATTGGTCAAGCCCAAATTGCCAATAAAAATACACAAATTTACCCTGAGGCCGACTCAATCTCATTGAAAGTCAGGCGGGGGTTCAAAAACTACAATCTCTCATCCGAATATTTACGGGGAACCCCCCACCAAAATGGGCCCCCCAAGGAGACAAGCGCAAGGAAAAAAATCTCTGTTATATGACATGAATTTGACATCCAGCAACTGCAAACCAAGGCAATACATTGGACCAATTATTGCAATAAACAACCACAGAACCATCGCCAATAAACAATCAATTCTCAATTATTTAATTTCTATTTAACAATTGTATTTGTCTTTCCCGGCGAACGAAAATTAATCATGCAGCTATTTGTATTTTCCTGAATCCGATTGAATCGGCTGTGAGTAAAACGCTTATAGCAGTGGATTTGCCTACGAAACTCTCTAGCCCCAAGGAAATGTGAATCATGGAAAACGCCAACCCCGACGTGGGAATAATTAAATCGCCAGCCGGTCTTCAGGTAGAACGAGGCGGCAAGATCGTTGAGCTAAGTCAGGGCGATGCCTTGAAGTGGAATGACGTTGTAACCAACACTGGCACCCAGACCGTAGAAGTATTAATGCCTGCGGTGTCCGCCGGACATGGTGACACGCTGCTGCAACTTGCACCCAACGCGTCAGCCAAGCTGGAACAGATTACTTCCACCGTTGCGGATGGTGCAACCCGAACAGAGGTTGTCGCGCTGAGCGAAGGCGTGGAGTTGTACGACATTGACAATGATGTCAGTTCGGCAATCCTGACCCCATACGAAGGGACAATGTCAGGCTTGGTTGGTGCCGGTCTGTTGGCCGGCGGTAGCGCTGGCGCCGGTGTAGGCGCAGCTATTGGTGGCGCCGCCCTCGGTGCAATCGCGCTAAGCGACGACGGTGACGACACAGTAACTACAGTTGACCCAAGCGACGACAGCGATTCCGACTCCGATTCTGACTCCGACAGCGATTCCGACTCCGACAGCGACTCTGACTCCGACAGCGACTCTGACTCCGACAGCGATTCCGACTCCGACAGCGATTCCGACTCCGACAGCGATTCTGACTCCGACAGCGATTCTGACTCCGACAGCGATGCAGAAGGCGACACCTCTGGCCTGATCGGCGGTATCGAGTCACTGAACGATGGCTTGGAACAAACTCCGCTTGCGCCAATCACCGCTGTGACAGGCGCGGTGGCCGATGGTCTTGCCACGGTGTCGGACGGCATTGCGAGTATGTCCGAACAAGACCCAACCGGCGTTGCTAACTTGCTGGCTGAAACCATTGGCCAGCCTCAAGAAGGCTACACCAACGAGCAAGAGGGCCTTGCCGGTACCCTGAGCAATCTGTCTCAAGGTTTGGCGGAAGGCGCAGAGCCAACTCCTCTTGACCCAGTGGTCGACCCCTTGGCACAAACCTTGGGTTACAGTGAAAACGAGCCGGCACAGCAGACAATGATTGCAAGACTCTCAACCGCCGAAGCTGAAAACAAGGGCGAGGTTGATGGTGTAGCTCAAGGTCTCACCACAATCGGCAATGTTCTGGCATCTGATGAGAGCCCATTGAATCCACTAACCGCCGGCATTTTGGCACCCGTGGTTGGCACCAGCGATGCGGATGCTGGTTCACCTGGCGTACCCGGTACCCTACAAGAAGTAGCTGAAGGCCTAACCGACCTGACCAACCCGAACAGTGCATTCGCGCCGTTGGCACCACTTACCAGTGGTTTGGCATTTGTTGTTGCCGGTGGGGAAGACCCAACTGGTGGGCAGCTTCCCGAGCAACTCACCGTCGGCTTGGCTGGTGGCGTAGCTCTTCTTGGTGAACAAGCAACTGACAACTCTGGCTCTGCGGGCCCCGGTGAGCCACTTGTTGAAACTGTGGGCAACCTGCTTGGTGGCGAACGTGCTGAGGATGATGGCGGCGAACCGGGTGAAGGTGAAGAACCAGAGGAACCCGGTGAAGGTGGCACAACCGGCACACCGCTGGACGTGATCCTGGACCCAATCGCTGACGCTGTTGGCGGAGGAGGCCTTCCTGAAACACCGCTATCACCCCTCACAGACGCGTTGATGGAGAATACAGATCCAGACGTTTTTGCTGAGAGCCTGGCAGGCGTGATCGAAGACATCGGCGCCAACACACCACTTGCAGCGGTGACTGAACCTTTGGCTGAAGCACTGCGTTCGGGTGGTCTTCCGGACATGGGTGGTGGTGACGATGGCGAGGAGCCAGAGGAGCCAAACCCAACTGCTGGTCCAATCGAAAGTGGGGCTCTCCAATTTGTGGATGCAGCGCCAATCGAGATGATTCCGGCAATAGGTCAGCCAATTGAAGATGGCATCATCACTGGTGCTGCTGCACTGGACGGCCTGCTGGCTGGCGGAATCCCCGGCGCACCTGCACTCCCAGGCTTGCCTGGTGGTGGCGAAGGCGAACCAGGCGAAGGCCCAACCGGAACACCTCTGGATGCAGTATTGGCTCCATTGGCCGACTTGGCTGGTGGCGGTTTGCCAGAAATCCCAGGCTTGCCTGGCGGTGACACCGGTGGCGAGACACCAGCACCTAATCCAGAAGCCGGTCCGATTGAAAGCGCAGCCCAGCAGTTCGTGGACGTTGCTCCAATCGAGATGATCCCAACCATTGGTCAGCCAATTGAAGATGGCATCATCACTGGTGCTGCTGCACTGGACGGCCTGCTGGCTGGCGGAATCCCGGGCGGTGACGCGGGTCTGCCTATCCCGACGGATCCGTCTGCACTGACAGATCTGTTGGGTGGCACAGGCTCTCCATTGGGCTCACTGCCCGGTGCAGACGATCTGCCAACCATCCCTGGTCTGCCCACTGCATAATCTGCAATGACCCAAGAAAAACCCCTCCTCGGAGGGGTTTTTTATTTGAATCCAAATCCCGGTTCAGTGCAGTAAAAATAATAACTTTACCGACAACCCAACGGATATCACCTTATGAGCACGGCACCTCAAATCGGCACCATTGCCTCAAAAACCGACAAGCTATTGGTTCAGCGCCAAGGCGAGCAACTCACCTTGCGTCAAGGCGATGCAATTTTGGCCGGCGATGTTTTACAGAACAAAGATCTGGTCGCCGTGGACATTGAACTACCAGGGCAGGCCGCCGGCCAAGCCGACTCACTGGTGACCTTGGCGCCGGAATCAGCTGCTCAAATCGCCACAAACTCAGCCGCCGAAGGCGGCATGATTGAAGTGACCTCCTTGACAGAAGGCGTTGAACTTTTTGCGGTCAGTGAAGGCACTGACGGTGCCATCTTGCTCGCTGATGCCGGCACAGGCTTTAGTGGACTGGTTGGTGCAGGTCTGCTTTCCGCCGGCACTGCCGGTGGGGCCAGCGGAATTGCCACTGCGATCGGTGGCGGCGTGGGTGTGGCTGCACTTGCCGCCTCATCTGGCGACGACACCAACGTAGAAGGTTCAGCCTTTACCGATGTACGCGTGGACAACGGCGATGAAACAACAGAACCTGTTGACGATCCCGAGAATCCCGACGAAAGCGAAAATCCCGAAGATCCGGAGAATCCGGAAGACCCTGAAGATCCAGTCGACAACCCGGAAGAACCCGAAGAACCAACAGATCCCGTAGACGAAGGAACCACTGGCACGCCACTGGATGCTGTACTCGACCCCTTGGCCGATGCACTCGGAGGCACCCCCTTGTCGGTGATTTCCGATCCCTTGTTTGATGCCTTGGGGTCCCTCCCAATCGGCTCAGCACCCAACCCTGCAGATTCATTGCCACTGGACGCCGTCACAGGCAACTTGCCAATCTGAGTAAGAGTTTCTGACATAAAAAAGGCCACCGAGGGTGGCCTTTTTTTATTCAATCCAAGCGAATCACCAATAACCTGTGCCACTCATTCAAATTTGTCGTAACGAATGTTCTCAGCCTTCACACCCAACTTCGAAAACTTGGCAATTGCTGCATCAATCATCGCGGGCGGCCCACACAAGTAGGCCTGAACCTGCGGCCAATCCAACTCTAGCTTGTCCAGCTCATCTGTCACGTAGCCACGCGCACCGTTCCAGCTTGAATTGGCGGGTTCCTCTGACAACACCTGCTTGAAGTTCAGTGAGCCTCGCCAGCCTTGCTGAATTCGACCTATTTCCTCATCGGCATACAAGTCGCGCTGGGTACGGGCACCAAACAGATAAACTGCGTCTCGAGTTTCGCCAGCCCACTTGGCCTGCTCCAGCAAACTCAAAATAGGCGCCATGCCACTGCCACCGGCAACACACACAATCGGCGCTGGCTTCTCACCCTCAGCTGGGCGCAAATAAAAATCACCAAACGGCCCGCTCATGCTCAGCCGGGTTTCTCGCCGGTTGGCAGCAAACAGCCATTCAGTGAACTTGCCGCCGGGCACCTTTCGAACATGGAAAACAAGTTCATCGGCTTCCTGGCCTTTGGGTGCCATCGCAAAACTGTAGTTGCGCGACAAGCTGAATTCTTCAAGTCGAATTTCAGCATATTGACCCGCCTTGAATGGCATGGGGTCATCCAGCGCAACACGCAATTCCACAATGTCGTGTGTCAAATCTTTTTGACCCACGATTGTTCCGCGGGTTTCCACCAAGCGGTCACCGCCAGAGGTTAATTCCACTTCAATTTCAAGGTCGGTTTCCGGAATTGACTGACAGGCCAGAATCATCCCGGCTTTCAAGTCCTCGGCGCTCAGCACATAACTTGAATCAGTCAGTTCGCGCACTTTGCCGCTTTTCAGTTTGCACTTGCATTGGGTGCAACTGCCCACTCGGCAATTGTGCGGAAAACCCAAACCAGCGGACAAGGCCGAATTCAAAATGACTTTGCGGCCTTTTTCCACCTCAAAGCTTTGACCCCCAGGCGCAACACTCACCTTGTGGGTCACTTTGCCTTTCTTGCCAGCCGCTGCGCCACCCTGCAATCCAAACCATTCAAGCAATTTCATGGTTATCTCCCTTTACGCAGCAGCGCGATTCAATTGTTGGCCAGTCTGCTGCCCCAACTGGGCAGATTTCAAACCTTTCATGCCGCTCTTCACGCTGGCCTCAATCGCCAGTTTTTTCTCTTCCGGCGTGGCAAAGGTTTCATCCCAATGGTTCAACAAAGGCGTCATCACCTTCTTGTAAAGCGGGGGCACCAGGGCCAGCAAAATAGTGCCCAAATAGCCAGTTGGCAGCATGGGTGCATGGCGATAGCTGCGCAGGTTCCAGTATTCCTGATCTGCCTCAGCATGGTGGTGCGAGTGGCGGGTCAGCGCGTACAACAAAGCAGTCGACACCGAAGCATTCGTGTTCCAGCTGTGACGTGGTTCTACCTTGTCTTCCGGACGACGAACAATGCCGTAATGCTCCATGTAGTTCACGATTTCAAGCAAGGTTTTACCACCCGCACTCATGATCCAGAACATCACCACACCCGCCCAGCCACCAATGTAGAACGAAGCAGCAAACAAGCTCAAGCTCATCAAATTGCCACGCATCATGCGACTGTGGATTGGGTTCCAGACTGACTGGTTGAACTTGGCCAAGCGCTGCTTCTCCAGCTTCCAGGCCGACTTGTAACCGCCAATGGTGCTTTTCAACACAAAGCCATACACATTCTCACCGCGCTGTGCAGTGGCAGGATCGGCTGGGGTACCCAGGTTTTTGTGATGCCCATACACATGCTCAATCGCAAAAGAAGCATCACAAGTAAACGCCAGCATCCAGCGACCCAAAATCATGTCGCGCATGCTGTAGGTGCGGTGGGTCAGTTCATGGCCCACGTTGGTGCCACCAGCACCAAACAAAAACGCACCAGCCACAGCACCCACAAACCATTGGTACCAGGTGGTATCCGCTTGCAACTGAAGGCGGTCATAGCCAAATGTGTTCAACATAAAAGCATCAATGCCCAAAACATCCACAGGGGCCACCGCCCAGGTAAAGCAAAGTGTTACCCACATCAAAATGGGCAAAGTCAGCCACAGCATCAGGTTCAGAAAAAACTCGCCTTCCATGCGGGGCTCACTGCGATCATCAGGCAGCAAAACATCGCCCAATGCCACAACAAGCACCAAAGCAGCAATGCCGGTGTACATCCATGCCCCGCCCTGCATCATCGCGTGCATCACGCCAATCGCAATCAGCGGAAAAGTGGTGAATTTAAGGTAATGCAACATAGGTGGTCTCCCATTGATGAATGCCCAATAATTGTTATTGGAAGGGCAAGGTCTATCCCGATGAAAATCATGTTAACAATTGTAAACATACTCGTCAATACCCATCGCCCTAAATTTGGATAAAACTTCCAAATCAAGGATTCATAACAGATGTTCGGGTTTTCGCTATAATCGTTGGCTTATGACCACCAACGCATCAACCATCCACGGCCGCACCCGGCTTATTGAAGCTGCATTGAACCTGAGCTATCACCGGCGAAGTTTCTCCAGCCTCGGCATTCGCGAAATCACGCGCGAGGCGAAACTCTCTGCGCCTGCGTTTTACAGGCACTTTGAAGACCTGGCCGACCTTGGCACCGCAGTTATTCTCGAAGTAGAAAAAGCAGTGCTCGACGCCTTCACCGAGGTTCGAATCAGTACTGCCAAAGAGGCCGACCTCGACATTCGCCCCATGCTAGTCAAACGGTTTTTTGACTGGGCGGCCGAGAATCCAAAACCAGTCGTGGTGGGTGCCTCCGAGGCTTTCGGTGCCCTGGAACGCATGCGCGACGGTCTGAAAAAAACCATTCGGGCGATCAGTGAAGACATTTGCAGCGACAACCGCATTGCCGCCCTGCTACCCGGTTTGCCCAAAGAAGAAATGATCGAGGTACTGGAAGTGCTTGCTCAAAATGTGCTCTTCATGGCAGTTGAGTACGTCGAGAAACCCGATCAGCGGCAGGCCATCTACGACAAAGCGCTTCGCATTGTGGCTGTTATTTTTGCAGGCGCGCACGCCACACATGCCATGAAACTGGAACAGGAAAACAACCAAGCCCTATGATTGATAAATTGAACAACACTTCAATTTAACAAAAAAGCAACATTGTGTTTCCTGCCCTGTTTAAAGGATTAAACTGTCAACACACAAATTAACATTGTGGTAACAAAAATTCCGAAACAGGAGCCACACCCATGCGCATCGCCATTCTTGAAGACGACCTGACACAAAGCGAAATGCTGCGCTGGGTGCTTGAATCGGTTAACCACAAATGCCATTGCTTTGCCACATTCAAAAGCTTTCAAACCGCCCTGTACCGCGACAGCTTTGATTTAGTACTGCTCGATTGGGTATTGCCCGACAGCTCTGGCCCCAAGGTGATGCACTGGATTCGTGAAACCCTGCACATCAAAGTGCCCGTGTTGTTCATCACTTCAAAAACCGACGAAGAAAACATTGTCGAAGCGCTGAATGCCGGTGCTGACGACTACATGATCAAGCCCATACGTCGTGGCGAACTGATCGCCCGTGTCAATGCCCTGCTGCGTCGCGCGTATCCCGAATTAACAGCTCCGGAGGTGTTTGAAATCACCGACCTGGAATTTCACCCCAAGTTCTCCACCATCGTACGACACACCAAACGCGTGGTCATGACCCAGAAAGAATTTGATTTGGCCCTTTTGCTGTTTCGCAACCTGGGCAAGCCCCTGTCACGGTCACACATTCAGGAAAGCGTGTGGGGACGCGACACCGATTTGCCCTCGCGAACCATGGACACCCACATCTCCCGCGTACGCTCCAAGCTGGCTTTGCGGCCAGAGCAAGGCTTCCGTTTAACCCCTGTGTATGGCTTTGGTTACAAACTGGAACAGGTGGACCATGAAGGCAAATCCACAGATCTGGCAAAAATCAAACGCCAACTCGCCGAGAACGATTGAGGGCGTATCCGCCATAGCGGGTTATAATGAAGGGTTTTCCGCCCAGTAGGTATTATGGAGCTTTTCGCAGTCGGCCTGAATTATCAATCCGCACCGCTCGCACTTCGCGAGCGTTTGGCGTTTCCGGCCGAGCAATTGCAAGAGGCCCTGCGTGCGCTGGCGCAGCGCGTACAAGCCCCTGAAGCAGCCATTCTCTCAACCTGCAACCGCACAGAAGTATATTGCGCAGCCAGCAATATTGAGCAGCTCAAAACCGACTTGCTTGAATGGCTGGCAGTCAACCGCAACATTCCAACCACCGAACTAGGCCCCCACCTGTACATTCTTCCCCAACAGGAAGTGGTACGTCATGCATTCCGCGTGGCCAGCGGGCTGGATTCCATGGTGCTGGGCGAAGCCCAAATTCTGGGCCAAATGAAGCAAGCCGCCCGCACCGCTGAAGAAGCAGGTACGCTGGGTCAAATGTTGCATCAGCTGTTTCAGCGCACCTTCTCGGTCGCCAAAGAAGTGCGCTCGCACACAGAAATCGGCGCCCACTCAGTTTCAATGGCGTCAGCCGCCGTGAAACTGGCCAGCCGAATTTTTGGAGACCTCAGCAAGCGCCATGTACTGTTTATTGGTGCCGGTGAAATGATCCAGCTATGCGCCACGCACTTCGCCGCGCAAAACCCGAAAAGCATCACCATTGCCAACCGCAGCGCAGATCGCGCCAACCAATTGGCTCAAACCCATGGCGCCAGCGTCATCGGCCTGGCGCAGGTGCCCGAGCAACTCGCAAAATCCGACATTGTGATTTCATGCACGGCCAGTACACTGCCCATCATTGGTTTAGGCATGGTTGAAGCTGCCTGCAAGAAACGCAAGCACGAACCCATTTTCATGCTCGACCTTGCGGTACCCCGCGACATAGAAGCGCAAGTCAGCAAGCTCGACGACGTATTCCTATATTCGGTTGATGACCTTAGCCAAATTGTGCAGGAAGGCCGTGAGCAACGCGCCGCCGCCGTGGAACAAGCCGAGGCCATTATTGAATCGCAAGTGCAAGGCTTCATGCGCTGGATGAGCGAACGTTCGCTGGTCCCCACCATTCAGGAAATTCACCAGAAAGCCGACGACATTGCCCAGCTTGAACTTGATCACGCCCGCAAGCAACTGGCCAAAGGCACACCCGCCGACGACGTACTACAGCTGATGGCCCACCGCATGAGCGCAAAATTCATGCACGGCCCCATGCAAGCGCTTCACCACGCAAGCCCGGCCGAACGGGAAGCCCTGTTAAAGTGGCTACCTCAGCTATTCAACATTAAAAACACCGACAAATAGATGAAAGACAGCATGCGGAACCGGCTAACGCGCCTTGCCGAGCGCCTTGCCGACCTTGAAGAATTCTTGTCGTCCCAAAACGCCGCCAACGACATGGCGCAGTTCAAGGCCATCACGCGTGAGCGCTCTGAATTACTGCCCGCCACTGAACGCTTTGCTGAATATCAAAGCATTGAAGCCGACCTGAACACCGCGCAGGAATGGCTTTCCGACCCCGACATGCGCGACATGGCCCGCGAAGAAATTGCACAAAACGAAGCGAAACTTGCGCAACTCGAAGCCGACCTTCAACGCCTGCTGCTGCCCAAAGACCCCAATGATCACCGCAATGCCATGCTTGAAATTCGCGCAGGCACCGGCGGCGATGAATCTGCATTGTTCGCAGGCGACCTGTTTCGCATGTACACCCGCTACGCCGAACGCCAGGGTTGGCAAATCGAGGTCATGAGCGCCAGTGAATCGGAACTGGGTGGCTACAAAGAAGTGATCATTCGCCTTGCCGGTGACAATGTATACAAGCACCTGAAGTTTGAATCAGGAGGCCACCGTGTTCAGCGCGTGCCCGCCACCGAATCACAAGGACGTATTCACACCTCCGCCTGCACTGTGGCTGTAATGGCCGAACCCGACGAAGCTGAAGTCATTGAAATCAACCCCTCTGATTTGCGAATCGACACCTACCGCGCCAGTGGTGCGGGTGGCCAGCACATCAACAAAACCGATTCCGCTGTGCGAATTACCCACTTGCCCACAGGCCTGGTAGTGGAGTGCCAGGACGAACGCAGCCAGCACAAAAACAAAGCCAAGGCCATGAAGGTGTTGAATGTTCGCCTTCAGGACAAAATTGACCGCGAACGCCAAGCCGCTGAAGCCAGCGAACGCCGCAGCCTGGTGGGCTCCGGCGACCGGTCCGAACGCATACGCACCTACAACTTCCCGCAAGGGCGGATGACCGACCACCGGATCAACTTGACCCTGTACAAACTCGACTACATCATGGATGGCGATTTAACCGACCTGATGAACGGCCTGACTGCATTTCACGAAGCTGAACTGCTGGCCGAAATCACCGCCAAAGAATGAGCACACTGCCCAAACCCACCATTGAATCGGTGTTGCAGCAAACACGCGAAGAAACCGGGCTTGCGCCCAGCGAGCTGCGTATCCTGATGACCCACATCACCGGGTTTGACCGGGTCAATCTGGTGACAAAGGGCAACCGGGAACTGCCCATGGACCAACTCAGCGCGTTCAAATCATTGGCCGCCAAAAGGCAGCAAGGCGAACCCATTGCTTATTTGGTACAACAAAAGGAATTCTATTCACGCCCGTTTTTTGTCGACTCCCGGGTGCTGATACCCCGCCCGGAAACCGAAGAACTGGTAGAACATGCCCTTGGTTTTTTGCAAAGCAAATCGACTGAAAATCTGCTGACCCGAGTGCTCGATATCGGTTGCGGCAGTGGTGCCATTGCGGTGTCACTGGCCCTTGAAAACCCGATACTTGAAGTAACCGCCAGCGACATTTCAGCGGACGCCCTGTGGGTTGCCCAATTCAATGCCAATGAGCTGGGCGCGAAAAACATCCGTTTCGTTCAATCTGATCTCTTCGAGAATTTGCTGAACCAAACACCGCCCTTGGCATTCGACCTCATTTGCAGCAACCCGCCCTACATTGAACTGGGGGACGAACATCTTTCACAAGGCGATCTGCGTTTCGAGCCCCAACAAGCCTTGACGGATGGCGGCGATGGCCTGCGCTTTTACCGTGAAATTGCCCAACACAGCCCAAGCCTGTTGCGCGCAGGTGGTGGCGTGCTGGTTGAACACGGCCACCTTCAACAGGCGGCCGTGAAAGCCCTGTTTTCAAAGGGGCCTTATGTGCACGTTCAAGGCCTGCCCGACCTGGCCGGTACCCCGCGCTTCGTGTTTGCCCACATCTAGGCATTGAAAACGAGCGTTTTATACCCACATCCATTACACTACAGGGTTGTAGCAATTCATCCAATTGAAAGGAAGTTTTTATGAGCGCTCGCGATTCCATTCACGAAACCGTCACCAGCCACCCCGTGGTTTTGTTCATGAAAGGAACAGCCCAGTTCCCCATGTGCGGGTTTTCTGGTCGCGCCATTCAAATCCTGAAAGCCTGCGAAGCCGAAAAAGTAGTCACAGTGAACGTGCTGGACGACCCCGAAATTCGCCAAGGCATCAAAGAATACGCCAACTGGCCCACCATTCCACAACTCTATGTGAATGGCGAATTTTTGGGCGGCTGTGACATCATGACCGAGATGTACCAAAGTGGCGAATTGCAGGCACTGATCGCCGCCGCCAATGCGTCGACCAAGTCTGAGTAAATCATGAAACCGGCCGCACCAATCGCCCTGCGGCCACTTCCAGGCACCCCATCTTGAGCAGCACCCTTCCCCCCCAATTCAAACAGTCCATCACTGTTGCCATTACCGGTGCCAGCGGTGCTTTGTACGGTTTGAAAATTCTCGACTTGCTGCGTGCTCGCGGCGACACGGAAATTCACCTGGTGGTGTCGTCTTCAGGCTGGCTCACCCTGGCCAGTGAATGCGACCTGAGCAAGGAAGAAATTGAAGCGAAAGCCCATGTGGTGCACTCGCCCAAACAAGTGGGCAACTGCATTGCAAGCGGATCTTACCCGTCCGCAGGTATGGTCATTGCGCCCTGCTCCATGCACACCTTGGCTGCTGTGGCACATGGATTGTCAAATAACCTGATCACCCGTGCAGCCGATGTGGTGCTGAAAGAGCGACGCCGCCTGGTGTTGCTGCCTCGAGAAACTCCGCTGAATTTGGCTCATCTTCGCAACATGGTCAGCGTGACAGAAATGGGTGGCATTGTGATGCCACCAGTGCCCGCGCTATACCAGCGCCCTGCCAGCATCGATGCCATGGTCACCGACACCGCCCAGCACGCCCTGCAACTGCTGGGACTACCCAATGTACAGCGCAATGAATGGCAGGGGCTCAAAAGCAACAGCTAACTGATTGCGCTTTGCCCGCACCATCTTGTGGGTGCTTATTCAACGCCTCGAGCCAGCCCTGTCCGCTTCAGGGATCTAGGCTGGCACGTGAAAGCGCTGCTGCAAGCCCTCTTCACCATCCAGCCCTAACTCCACCAACATGTCGCGTAATCGCTGCGCGGCCTTTGGGTTCGATCGCTGGTGCTTCTTCGCAATAATCAACTCATTTTTCATCGAATGCTCCCAACCCACCAACTCAGTCACAGTCACCTGGTAACCATGCGCCTCCAGTTGCAGGCAACGCAACACATTCGTTAGCTGGCTCCCAAATTCACGGGTATGAAGTGGATGGCGCCACATTTCCACCAAACTGCTTTTACCCAGCTGGCTGGCTTTGCTCTTGCGCAAGTGCGTAGCCACCTCAGCCTGGCAACACGGCACCAAAGCCATGAACTTCGCCTGTTTTTTCAAGCCAAATGAAATCGCATCGTCAGTGGCCGTGTTACACGCATGCAGCGCAGTGACAATATCGACAGTTTCAGGCAAATCAGGGTGCTCCGTGGCCTGCGCCACCGGCAAATTAATAAACTGCATACCCGCATCAAAACCAAGCTGTTTCGCCAGGGTATTCGACTTGTCCACCAACTCCTGTCGGGTTTCCACGCCTGCCACTACAGCCCCATCAGGGTTTTGTTTCAAGTAGAGGTCGTACAAAATAAACCCAAGATACGACTTGCCTGCACCATGATCCACCAAGTACAAGCCGCCGTCATTGGCTTTGCGCACCTCATCAATCAACGGTTCAATAAATTGGGTCAAGTGGTACACCTGCTTCAACTTCCTTCGGCTGTCCTGGTTAATGCCACCTTCTCGCGTCACGATGTGCAACGCCTTCAACAATTCGATTGACTGACCTGGCTTTAGCTCAAGTGTATCTAGGGGGTTTCTTTTGGGTTTGGGCATCGCTGTGGGTTGCTGCGGTGAATACAATGCGCACAGTGTAAAGGGTTTAAGCTCAACCGGCTTGGGTTCCGATCTCTTGTC
>NZ_DKTN01000012.1:0-100584 GCF_002473065.1 Limnobacter sp. UBA7229
TGATTTGAATCATCAAGCCAATGACTTCCAAGGCAATGTGGCATTGAATGTTTCGGGCACAACAGTTGTTGCTGATGCGAATGTGCTGAATGTGTCGGGTCAATTGAATGGCGCAGCGGAGTTGCGTGCACAGTCGATTGAACAAGACGGTACCCTGACCGCCAATTCCAGTGTCTTGCTGCAAGCCAATCATGTTGATCTGGGTAAGCAGGGCAACAGCTTCAACAGTCTGCTTCGTGTGGAAGATGCAAGCCAGGCAACTTTGAGCAGTGCCGGTACCTTGCGGGTACAAGGTGCAAATTTGGGTAATTTGAATCTGCAAGCACAAGAGGCCAGTTTGGGAGAGCTTGGTGAGTTGCAGCAGCTGGATATAGCGGCTGCTGAAGTTCGCCAAACAGCAGCTTTGAATGTGAAGGGTGATACACACCTGCGCAGTGACCGGGTAGATCTGAACAATTCAGAGAACGATTTTATCGGGAAAATTACGGTTCAAAATCCGGATTCCGCCAACGCAAGCGTGTCGATTACAGACAAAAATGATTTGTCCATGCAGGCTGAAAACCTCGCCCTGGCCGCACGCGTGTTAGGCAACTTTGAATTACAAGCCAACAATGTGGAGCTTGGTAGCACGCAAGTGGATGGTGCAAGCCAGATCGAATTGACTGGTGCATTAACCCAAAGCAGGTCGGTCATGTTGAATGATGCAAGCTTGACAGCAGCCCAAATCAGTTTGACCAATTCCGGCAACCGGTTCAATGGCAACACGCAAGTACAGTCAGGTGGTTCGGTTGCACTGGGAACCAGCGGCAACTTGAATGTCAATACCACCTCATCGACTGGTACTTTGGCCCTGAATGTAGGGGGTAATGCGGAAGTCAGCGGCATGCAGGTGCAGTTCGCGGATTCCCAGTTCGATGGTGATCTTGTTGTGTCTGCCAATCAGATTTCCCAGGTAGGGCGTTTGCAGGTTGGGGGCGATGCCAGGCTTGAATCAATCGGTGGCGAAATTGATTTGCAGCATGCAGACAACCGCTTTCGGGGCACGGTCAGTGCCAGTGCGGAGCAAACCCGTTTGTCGACCTTGGGCGACATGCAGTTGTTGAACCTGAACAGTCGGGGCGGGCAGTTGACCGCCGATGGCCGCATGCTTCTGCTGGGCACAATTGAGCAAACGGGTGGTGCTTTGACCTTCACTGCGAAAGGCGTGTCGCGACCATTGTCTTCTGCCGACATTGCTCTGGTCTTGCCACCTTCGCTGGATGTATTCTCCAGCAAAGAAGCGGTGAATCCATTCACAGGACTCGGTCGCATTACTGTGGCCAGCCCGATGATTCATCAACGTTCAGGGCAATTGCTCACCACTGCTGGTGCCACAACCCAGTTCGATTCACCTGAAAACGGTTCAATTGTCCTGACGCAGAATAACCAGATCAATGGTCAGGTCGGCGTACTGGCCGGGCGAAGCCACAATCAATCTTTCTCTTATGTGGCAGATCGTGGCGCGAGTCTGTTTGCAGTTAACAACGACGTGCGGTTGAATATTGGAGGGCAGGGTGCCGAGGCAGACTTGATTGCTGTTCGAGCGCGTGGCCTGGCCACACAGGGCAGTGAGGCGGTGATCCGTGCTCGGATGCCTTACAACGACCTTGCTGTGGGTACAGCGCGCTCTTACGCAGGCCTGACACTTTCGATACCCTTGGGGGGAGTGAATGGGCAACCGGGTGGTTTGGCCACATTTGGCGAATCGTCTGGTTCAGGTCAGTCGGCAGGTGCCGGTGCCATCCGGGTTGAAGTTGGTGACATCAATCGTCCGGGCTTGGGTGGTTTCCTCACAGTACTACCCTTTGAGGGAAGTAATCTGTTGCCTGGGCAAGTGGTTTACCTGGCGGGCCCGGAGCGCAAGGGCACTCAAGCGTTTTTCTACGATGGGGCACGCAGTCTGGATCGCATTCCCGTGGTTTACAACGGCACCTTGCTGTTGTCACCACAAGAAGCTGCCGCCTTGACGACTGCCCAAGGCGCTGTGGTATTGGCTCGCCAGGAGCAAACCCGTTCCGTGGTTCGCACTGAAAACGTGGCTGGCAAAATTATCAATGGTGTGGTGGCGGAAGTGGGCCCGGGCAGGCCTGCAACCGAGGGCGAGGGTGGTCCAACAAAGCCGGCCACTTGTGATGCAGAAGACTCAGGCCTAAGCTGCGCACCCTGATAATTTTGCATTAGGGACTTCCTGTGTAGCCACCACAGGGAGTCTGCCGCATACTTCGCTTTGACATTTTTAATTCAAAACCGGAGTAAGTTCATGAAAACCAAAGCCGTCTTGTCTGTAGATGACGTACAAGCCATTTTGACTGCCGCTCGTGCGGAAGCCGAAGCCAACAACTGGGGCGTAACCATTGCTGTGGCCGACGATGGTGGTCATTTGTTGGGCATGCTGCGTTTGGACGGCGCACCTCCCATGAGCGCACACATTGGCCCTTCCAAGGCCAAGTCTGCTGCCATGGCCCGCAAAGACACCAAAATTCTGGAAGACGTCATCAACAACGGCCGTACTGCCTTTGTAACCGCTCCCTACGTAGACGGGCTGCTGGAAGGCGGCGTAACCATTGTGGTCGATGGCCAGGTGGTGGGCGCTGTGGGTGTTTCTGGCGTGAAATCGGATCAAGACGCCCAAGTGGCGCGTGCCGGTATTGCAGCACTGAAGCTGTAATAGTTGCCATTCATGCAGTACAGAAAACCCCGGGCATTTGCCTCGGGGTTTTTTTATGCCGGTGCGCTCGTCTAAAATGGGCAGGTACTTACCGACACTGGAGCGCTATGAGCTATCAACCTAATCCGGTTCCCAATCAGGAAGAGTCCAACCGCACCATTGTTTTGGTGGCCTATGTGTTGGGTGCTGTGGGTATATTCACGGCGTTTATTCCAATCCTGATTGCTCTCATTATTTGTTATGTGAAGCGTGGCGAATCAGCGGGCACTATTTATTACAGCCATTACGACTGGCTTATTTCAACCTTCTGGATTGGCATGTTCTGGTTTGTGGTGGCCATGATCACCATGGTGTTTGGCGTGGGCTTTATTGTTTACGGCATTTTAAGTTTGTGGTTGCTTTACCGCTTCGTGAAGGGTTTGCTCCGGTTTAGTGAAAGGAAGGCGGTTGTTTAATCAAGCTGTTGCTGTGTTTGGCCGGTTTGCTGGCGTGTGCCTGCTGCTGTTGTTGCAGGCCTGTGCAGGTTTGCAAGAAGGTGGTTCGGACGCCTTGGTACTTGAAGATGGCACCGTATTTACCGGCTTCGAAACCGAAAAACCTGAGGTTCAAAAAGCGTTGCTGGCCCAGTTTCGCGAGTGGCGCGGCACACCTTACAAATTGGGCGGCAATTCAAAAGCGGGCATTGATTGTTCGGCCTTTGTGCAACAAACTTTGAATACCCATTTCAACATTACAGCGCCGCGCAGCACCACCCAACAAGTCAATATGGGTGTAGATGTAGGCCGCGATGCCATGCAGGTAGGCGACCTTGTATTTTTCCGAACAGGGTACACCACCAAGCACGTGGGCTTTTACTTGGGCGATGGCAAGTTTTTACACGCCTCCACCAAGGTGGGTGTCACCATCAGCCGGCTTGATGATTTGTATTGGCGTAAAACATTCTGGAAGGTACGCAGGGTGATGTGAAACACCTGCCAACAAAAAACCCGCCAAACTTCGGCGGGTTTTTTGATGAGCGCACAGCGGGTTTATCGCTGCTGGGCCAGTGCTTCAATGCGCTGCTCAATGGGTGGGTGGCTGCTGAACAAGGCCATTACACCACCTTTGCCTGAAATACCGGATGCAGCCATGTTCGAGGGCAGTTCACCAGCCTGCATGCCGCCCAAACGCTTCAAAGCGGAAATCATGGGCTGCTTGTTGCCCATTAACCAGGCTGCGCCCGAGTCGGCACGGAATTCACGCTGACGCGAGAAGTACATCACGATGATGGAGGCCAAGATACCCAGCGTAATTTCCATCACGATAACGGTGATGAAGTAACCCATGCCCTGGCCACTGGATTCAGAATCGTCTTTGCGCAAAAACTGATCCACCAGAAAGCCCACCACGCGGGCCAGGAAAAACACAAAGGTGTTCACCACGCCTTGAATCAGCGTGAGTGTAACCATGTCGCCGTTGGCAATGTGAGCCACTTCGTGCGCCAACACAGCTTCGGCCTCTTCGCGGCTCATGCTTTGCAGCAAACCCGTGCTAACCGCGACCAGTGAGTTGCTTTTGCTGGGGCCAGTGGCAAATGCGTTGGGAGCACCTTCGTAAATGGCCACTTCCGGCATGGGAATGCCGGCTTTGTCTGCAAAGCGCTGAACTGTGCTGACCAGCCATTGCTCGGTGGGGTTACGTGGTGTTTCAATGACCTGCGCGCCGGTGCTCCACTTGGCTACTTTTTTGCTGATCAACAGGCTGATGAATGAACCACCAAAGCCCAATACAGCACTGAATGCCAGCAGCATGGTCAGGTTAAGCTGACCCCCGGCCATGAACTGGTTCAAGCCCAGCACATGCACGGTAATGCCCAGTACCACCATAATGGCGACGTTGGTGGCTAAAAATAAAACAATGCGTTTCATGATGCGTGATGTCCTTTCAACAATTGCAAGGGGGTCACCTGGTGAAGGGTGTGTTTCAGTTGGCGGCGAACAGCACGTGCTGCTGATTCAACCGCCTGGTCAATTGCGCTGAGCCAATGCGGCCCGGCGCTGTCTACGATCAAGGGCGCTTGCCCGTCGATTCGAATTTCAATCACACAGTTGCGCTGGTCGGCCTGTTTTGCGGAGTGCCTGTCCAGTTTCACGGTGATGTTTTTAATCTGGGTCGAAAGTCGATTGATGGCCGAGCGCACGCGGCGAAGTACGTACCTGCGCAGGGTTTCATCGATCTCGGGATGCCGAGCCACAATTTCAGTTTTCATGGTTGCGTCCTCCTTTCGGGGAAATAGACAGTTGAAGTGTACGCCGGTTCAATGTAAGAATAAATGGAACAATTGCTTAGTAAATATTCGAATAAATCGAAGGGTTAATGAAACTTACCGACCTGAACTTCCACCACTTGCGCTATTTCTGGATGGTGGCCAACACCGGAAGCCTGACAGCGGCGGCCGAGCGGCTTGGGCTGCGCGCGCAAACGCTTTCAAGCCAAATTACCCAGTTGGAACAAACTTTGGGGCGGGCTTTGTTTCAGCCGGTGGGGCGGGGTTTGGGGCTGACCGAGGCCGGGCGAATTGCTTTGCGCTATGCCGATCAAATTTTTCAGCTGGGCGAGCAAATGGCCGAAAGCCTGGGCGACGAGCAACTGGATTACACACTGCGTTTGTCGGTGGGCATTGCCGATGCCTTGCCCAAAACCGTGTCGTTTCACATGATTGAACCCATATTGGGCATGCAGCGCCCTGTGCGGCTGGTGTGCCACGAAGGTCGGTTCGAGGCCCTGTGTTCGGAGCTTGTGCAACACAGCGTGGATGTGGTGTTGGCTGAGCGCCCAGGCGGGCAGGGCACTGCACACTTGCAGGTGGCCAAGTTGCTGACTTACCCGGTGCGAATTTTTGCAAGCCCGGATTTGAAACAGAAGTACGAGGCGAACTTTCCACAAAGCTTGCAACACGCGCCTTTCCTGATGCCATCGCGCAACAACGTGTTGCGGCTGAAGCTGGAGCACTGGCTGGAAAGTGTGGGCGTGGAGGTGACGGTGGTAGGGGAGTTCGACGACCTCGCCTTGCTGGAAACGTTTGGCCGGGCTGGCTTGGGATTATTTGCCGTACCCGCCATGCTGATTGAAGACGTGGTGCGCGACCACACCGTGCTACACATGGGCGATGCGCAAGGTGTGGTCGAAGATTTTTTTGCATTCACCCACCCGCGCAACTTGAACCACCCTGCCTTGAAGCTGCTATTTAACGTCAACCCCAATACAAACCCGAATCGCCCCGATTAAACGCTTGCAGTACACTTCGACCTTCCCTGTCACTTCCCAGTCATTTTCCTGTACGGCGGCCTTCTATGTTTTTGCGCATTGTTGCGGTTATTTTTCCGGTGTTTGCGGTGGTGGCCCTTGGGTATTGGTATGGGCGGGTGAAAAAACCCGACATGAAATTTGCCAACCAGCTGAACATGGAAATTTTTGTGCCGGCGCTGGTGTTCTCGGCCTTGGCCAGCAAGTCGTTTGAAATTGAATCGTATTGGTTGCTGGCTGTGGGTGGTACCATTGTGGTGTTGGGTTCAGGTTTGTTGGCATGGCCTGTGGGCCGTTTGTTGGGAATTGATAGCCGAATTTTTGTGCCTCCCATGATGTTCAACAACTCCGGCAACATGGGCTTGCCACTGGCCATTCTGGCATTTGGTGAGGAGGCCTTGCCCGCTGCGGTGATGCTGTTTTTGGTGGGCAATACGCTGCATTACTCGTTGGGAACCTGGATGATGAGCCCCAATGCGCGCATTTTGATGTTGTGGAAAGAGCCCGTGATTGCTGCATCCATTGCGGGTTTGCTGGTCAGTGTGCTGAAAATTGAAGTGTGGGCGCCCCTGTATTTTGCGATCGACATGGTGGGCGATGTGTCCATTCCACTGCTGTTGTTCTCATTGGGGGTTCGCTTGACCCAAGCCGACTTTTCGGATGTGAAGCTGGGTGTCATTGGCGGTGTGTTGTGCCCACTCACCGGGCTTATTTTCGCAGCCTTGTGCGTGTGGTTGCTGCCTTTAAGCCCAGAACACACGGCGATGCTGATTGTGTTCGGTGCCCTGCCACCAGCGGTGCTCAGTTTTGTGTTTGCTGAAAAATACGGCCTTCAGCCTCAACGGGTGGCTTCACTGGTGATGATGGGGAACCTGATGAGCCTCATCTTCGTGCCGATGGCCCTGTATTGGGTACTGTGAACCATTGCCCGGGCTGGGCATGCTCACCCAAACCCGTTCACTTCTCGGCAGGCGCAAGGTGGCATTGGCGAGCAGGTCCGGGTATTGGGCCAGGTCAATGACCAGCCTTTCCTTTCGTGGGTCGTTGTAAACATGGCCCAGTGTGGGCCCGGTTCGCATGCCCAAGGCGGTGAACTCGGGTGTTTTCATCCACAGGCCCAGTGGCAACAATTCCATGGTGTTGTAAATTTCGCCAATTTTTTCAGCTGGCAATGTGCCCACATGCACTTGCAGGTAAGGCCCCAGCGGCGAACGCAGTACGGTTTTAATGGCTCGCAGTTCGGTGCTTAATTGCAGTGGGGGCAGTGCGCTGCCCAAGGCAATGCGAATGGTGTTGTCTTGCAGCTTGACTGCGGTCTCGTCAATTTTGATAAAGCTGCTGAGTTTTAACCCGGCGTAATCAATCAGCGGCAACATGGACAGGCCAAACATGCGCACTTCGGCGGGTGTGAATTCCAGGTGCTGTTTGTCGCTTGAAATAAGCAACGGGCCGCTGAGTTTGGCAGGCAACCAGAACAGTGGAATGCCAAAAATTTCAGGTTTCACTTGCAGCGAAAGCTGCAAATGAGGCTCGCCAATTGTGGTGTTGACTTGTCGAATTGGGCTGCCCTCGAAGTTGAACAATGCTTTGTTCATCAGGGTATTCATGGCGGCTTCGCTCAGCGAAATCTCGCCCACATGCACGGTTTGTTTGGCGATCGGCAGTTGGCCAAGGTCGGTGGATTGAGTGCTGGCCAACAGTTTTTCAACACGCAGTTCAATCCCCTCGCGGGACAGCAGCGTGGCATGGTGCACCGCCAGGGTCACAGCCTCTAGCCCGGAATTCAAACCTTCAAGTTGGGCAATCGCAGCCTCTCCAGTGTTGAGCAAGGCCGTTTCAGCGGGGTTGAGCAGCCCTTCCTGGGCACTGATCCACAGGGCACCGTCGGTGCGAAGCTGCACGGTGCTGGTGCTGATTAAACTGTTCAAATCGTGCAGTGCAATGGGCAAGCTGCCATTGCTGATGCCTGTGACCAAGGTGGGCTGGCCCGCCAGCACCATGCCTGCAGCACGTAATTCGCCGCCGTGTGTGTACACAAAATTGGCGGGACAATCGGCTTTGCAATAAAAGGGGGGTGCCGGGTTGGCCTGGCCCAATAACACGGTGACTTCCCCTTGCCCCAATTGCACGGCATTCAGTTCGAAAGAAAGTTTGGGGGCGGGTAGCACTTGATCAAGCCGAAGCACCATGGCCTGACCTTGCAAAGCCACGGCCTTTGATTTCATGTCGATCAGCGATTGCAACTGAATATTGGTGGCCAGCAAGGCTTTGTACAGGGGTACGCCTGCTACCTTCAAGGTGCGCGGAGTTAAGGTAATTTCTCGCGCGTTGGCCACGGCGGGTGTGCCTTCCATGGTGAATGGAATCCACAACCCCAGCCTTTTAATATCGCCGGTAATCAGCATGCCGTCGGTTTGCGTGGTCACCTGCCTGATTCGCAAGGGCGCCTCGCTGGCTTGCAGTTCTGCCTGCACAAGTGCCTGCAATACGCTGTCGGCAATTCGAAGGTGCGCATGGTCCACGTTCACTTCATAGGCCGCCAGGTTTTCGAGCGAAACAGGGGTGTTGGGCTGTGCGGCGGCAAGCGTGCAGTGCAAGCTTTGAATATCGAATCGAATGTTGTTGGCCAAGGCCAGCCGGCTGTTGCGCACCTGTACCAAGGCCTGTTCGCTGGGCTGCCAGGTGTTTGGAAGCGAAATGCGCCAGTCCTGAACTTTTTCCAGTGTGTCGGCCCACGCATTGGGGGCCTTGTACAGGGTGAATGCAGCAAATGCGAGGGTCGCCAACAGGCGTGCTTGACGCTTCATCACGGTCGGTTAGAGTGAATTTGGGGTGGAGTGTAGCCGGATGTGGCTGTTTTTACTGGAATTGTAGTTCTAGGTGTTGTTATTTGGGTTTGTAGCCCCAAACCTCGTTCAAGCGGTTTTCGCGGCCACAGGTGGTTTTGTAATACTGATAGCGCAAGGGGTTTTTGCGATAAAAGTCTTGGTGATATTCCTCGGCCACATAAAAGGTTTGGGCGGCTTCAACCGTGGTGTAAATGGTTTTGAATTTGCCGGTACCCAGCAATTGTTCCTTGCTTTGTTTGGCCTCGCGGTGCTGTTGTTCGTTCAGGTAAAAAATAGCCGATCGGTATTGTTCGCCCACATCGCAGAATTGCCGGTTTTCAACAGTGGGGTCAATATTGGTCCAAAAGGCTTTCAACAGGGTGCTGTAGCTGATTTGCCGGGGGTCGTATTGCACCCGCACCACTTCAACATGGCCGGTGTTGCCTTGGCTCACCTGCTCGTAGGTGGGGGAGGCAGTGCGCCCGCCGGTATAACCGGAATCAACCGATTTCACGCCCCTGATTTTTTCAAATGCTTCCTCCATGCACCAAAAGCAGCCGCCTGCGAATATGGCCTGTTCAAGTTGCTTGGCGTGCGCCAGGGGCAAAAAGCCTGAAAGCCCCAACAACAAAGTTGCAGTGTTACGCGACCAAACCACCCAAGCCATGCAAGTACTCCTTGTGCAACATTCAAACTGATTGTGATGCCAACCACGGTTTTGCTTTCAATCAGACCCGCTTTTTGAAATAATGTTCACCCCTTGCCAGAAATATCAGTGAAATCATGAGTTTGTTGCCACACGAGTTGGAATTGCTAGCCCCCGCACGCGACGTTGAAATTGGTCGCCAGGCTATTCTGCACGGCGCAGACGCGGTTTACCTTGGTGGGCCAGTGTTCGGCGCGCGGGCCAATGCGGCCAACTCGGTGGCTGATATTGCAAAGCTGGTGGAGTTTGCCCACCGCTACCACGCACGTATTTTCACCACCATCAACACCATTCTTCACGATGCAGAGCTTGAAGAAGCCCGCAAACTGGTGTGGCAGTTGTACGACGCAGGTGTGGATGCGCTGATTATTCAGGACATGGGTTTGCTCGAGATGGATTTGCCCCCCATTCAACTGCATGCCAGCACGCAGTGCGACATTCGCACGGTGGAAAAAGCAAAGTTTTTGGCTGACAGCGGATTTTCGCAATTGGTATTGGCGCGCGAGTTGACCGTTGAAGAAATTACCGCCGTGCATGCGGCGGTGGGCAATTCCGCCACCATCGAATATTTCATTCACGGCGCCTTGTGCGTGGCTTTTTCGGGGCAGTGTTACATTAGTCATGCTGAAACTGGCCGCAGTGCCAACCGTGGAGATTGTTCGCAGGCCTGCCGCCTGCCCTACACGCTGACCGATCAAAGCGGTGCGGTGGTGGCCTTTGACAAACATTTGTTGTCGATGAAAGACAACAACCAAAGTGGCAATCTGGAGCATTTGATTGATGCGGGTGTGCGTTCTTTCAAAATTGAAGGCCGTTACAAAGACATGGCCTATGTGAAAAACATCACGGCCCACTACCGAATTTTGCTGGATGAAATCATGGAGCAGCGCGGCGAGTTTACCCGCGCGTCCAGTGGCACCACCCGCCACTATTTCAGGCCCGACCCCGACCGCAACTTTCACCGTGGCTCAACCGATTACTTTGCCAGCGGCCGGAAAATTGACATTGGCGCGTTCGATTCACCCAAGTTCATTGGCCAGCCGATTGGCCATGTGGTGGCCGTGAACGACAAAAGTATTGATATACAAACCAGCGACGAACTGAACAACGGCGATGGCCTGAATTTCATGCGCAAACGGGAAGTGGTGGGCTTGCATGTGAACCGCGCCGAGAAGGTGTTTAGCAAGGGCGTGCACAGCAAAGGCGACGGACAGGCCGTTTACCGCGTTTTCCCGAAAGACCCGATCAGCAGTTATGGTGGCCTGAAAGCAGGTTTGCCCATGCACCGCAACCGCGACCATGCCTGGGACATGGCGTTGACCAAGGAAAGTGCCGAACGCCGCATTGGTGTGTGGCTAACCTTGACCGAGTGGATGGAGGGCGATGTACTGAAGGGCTTGCAATTGAGCTTGACCGACGAAGATGGGATTGCCACCACCGCGCAAGTTGACATGAAGCTGGAACAGGCCAAGCAGCCCGACACTGCCGTGGACAGCATTAAAACCCACCTGGGCAAGTTGGGCGGCACCGATTATTCGGCTTTGGGTTTGAATGTGCATTTAAGCCAACCCTGGTTTGTGCCCGCCAGTACCTTGAATGGCATGCGCCGTGAGGCGATTGAAGCCTTGAATGCCGCGCGAATTGCTGCCTGGCAACGCCCGCTGCGCAAGGATCCTGTGCAGCCCTATGTGGAATACCCGGAAAAGTCGTTAAGCTTCCTGGCCAATGTTTACAACGACAAAGCGCGCGAATTTTACAAAAAACATGGTGTGCAGATGATTGCTGCTGCTTATGAGGCGCATGAGGAAGCTGGTGAGGTTCCTGTCATGATCACCAAGCATTGTCTGCGATTTTCGTTTAATTTGTGCCCAAAACAAGCCAAAGGCGTAAAAGGTGTTCAGGGTCAGGTGAAGGCCGAGCCCATGGTGCTGGTCAATGGTGATCAAAAGTACACCCTGAAATTCGATTGTAAACCCTGTGAAATGCACATCATAGGTAAAATGCGCAAAGACATTTTCAACAGCCCGCCCCCCTCGGTGGTGCCGATCACTTTCATGAAGCGCAAGCCAGCGTGAGCGTTTAACCACGTTTCCGTGCCGTGATATTCGATTTCACGGGTACGTCAAATTTTTGTCATTTATTTGTCATAATTCTTGGATAACCTTGTAATTCTGCGTGAAACTTTCTGCTGGATTAATTACTTATTAATATGTCCGATACTTCGACGATCAAGGCCCCGGCCAAACGGGGCGACGCCATCTTCGGCGTGTTAACCAGCGGTGCATCTGTTTTCACATTGTTGATGCTGGGTGGAATCATTGCCTCTTTGGTGGTCGCTTCATGGCCCACCATCACCGCATTTGGTTTTGACTTCCTGTTCACCGCCAACTGGGACCCCCCCATCGACGAGTACGGTGCCCTGGTTCCCATTTACGGTACTTTGGTTACTTCGTTTATCGCATTGATCATCGCTGTGCCCATCAGTTTTGGTATTGCATTGTTCCTCACCGAACTGTCCCCGCCTTGGTTGCGTCGCCCATTGGGAACAGCGATTGAGTTGCTGGCTGCGGTGCCTTCAATTGTTTACGGCATGTGGGGCTTATTGGTTTTTGCGCCTATTTTTGCGAAATACGTTCAGGCGCCCTTGAATGCAACCGTGGGCGAGATCCCTGTGATCGGCGCACTGTTCTCAGGCCCGCCAATCGGCATTGGCTTGCTCACTGCTGGTGTTGTTCTTGCGATCATGATCATCCCCTACATTGCCGCTGTGATGCGCGATGTGTTTGAGGTTACCCCGGTCATGTTGAAGGAAGCCGGTTATGGCATGGGTTGCACTACCTGGGAAGTGGTCTGGAAAATTGTGCTTCCCCACACCAAAGTGGGTGTGATTGGCGGCATCATGTTGGGCTTGGGTCGTGCGCTGGGTGAAACCATGGCTGTGACTTTCGTGATTGGTAACACCAACTATTTGAATGACATTTCCCTGTTCTCTCCCGGCAACAGCATTACCTCCGCCTTGGCCAACGAGTTCGCTGAAGCAGATGCAGGCTTGCACACTTCCGCCTTGATGGAATTGGGCTTGGTGTTGTTTGTGATCACGTTCTTTGTGTTGGTGGCATCGAAGTTGTTGCTGGCCAAACTGTCGAGCAACGGGAGATAAACCATGAGTAGCATTTACACCGACCCGACCTCCATGCCAAAAGAAAACGCAGTCACCACAGTGGCCACCGATGAGAAAATGCGCATCAAAATGCAGTCCAAGCGAAAGCTGCTGAACACCGTGGCATTGACCTTGTCTTTGGCGGCAATGGCCTTTGGATTGTTCTGGTTGATCTGGATTCTGTACACCACTGTAACATTGGGTATTAGTGGCTTGTCTGCACAGTTGTTTACCGAGATGACGCCACCGCCCAATGCGGAGGGTGGTGGTTTGGCCAATGCCATTATGGGCACCTTGCTGATGGTGGGTTTTGCCACATTGTTTGCTACACCCTTGGGTATTCTGGCGGGTGTTCATCTGGCGGAATCCAGGAAAGACAACAAACTGGCAATATCGGTGCGCTTCTTCAACGACATTTTGTTGTCGGCGCCTTCAATCGTGATTGGTCTGTTTGTTTACGCCGTGATGGTTCGACCCATGGGGCATTTTTCAGCTTGGGCGGGTGTAGTTGCACTGGGCTTAATTCAGATTCCAATCGTGATTCGCACCACCGAGAACATGTTGCGCCTGGTGCCAGATGCTTTGCGCGAAGCGGCTTTCGCCTTGGGTACGCCCAAGTGGAAAATGGTGATGGCTATTACTGTGAAGGCAAGCTATGCGGGTATTTTGACGGGCATTTTGTTGGGTGTTGCGCGTATTGCCGGTGAAACTGCACCGTTGTTGTTTACAGCACTGTCGAACCAGTTCTGGAACAGCGACATGATGAAGCCTATGGCGAACCTGCCTGTGATTATTTTCAACTTTGCACTTAGCCCGTTTACAAACTGGCAAGAGCTTGCGTGGGCGGGCGTGTTCCTGATCACCGCAGGTGTGCTGGTGTTGAACATTATCGCGCGTTCGCTGCTGAAGAACTCGAAATAACTGACCTTTGAAGGCCCAGACCATGTCTACGATTGACGTTGAAGAAAAGATCAAACTTGAAGTAAAAAACCTGAATTTCTATTACGGCGCATTTCATGCATTGAAATCGGTCAATTTGAGCATCCCTGAAAAGAAGGTGACCGCTTTCATCGGCCCTTCTGGATGCGGCAAGTCTACTTTGCTTCGAGTGTTCAACAAGATGTTCGCTTTGTACCCGGAACAGCGCGCTGAAGGTGAAATCTTGATGGATGGTGAAAACCTGCTGACCAGCAAGAAAGACATCGCCTTGATTCGCTCCAAGATTGGCATGGTGTTCCAAAAACCCACCCCGTTCCCAATGTCGATTTATGAAAACATTGCTTTCGGTGTTCGCCTGTTTGAGAAATTGTCCAAAGGCGAGATGGAAGAGCGCGTGGAGTGGGCGTTGACCAAAGCTGCTTTGTGGAAAGAAGTGAAAGACAAATTGCATCAAAGCGGCAATGGTTTGTCAGGCGGTCAGCAGCAGCGTTTGTGCATAGCCCGTGGTATCGCGATCAAGCCTGAAATTTTGTTGCTGGATGAGCCCTGCTCAGCCCTGGACCCGATCTCTACGGCCAGTATTGAAGAGTTGATTACCGAGCTGAAAGAAGACTATACCGTGGTGATCGTGACCCACAATATGCAGCAGGCGGCACGGGTTTCTGATTACACGGCCTATATGTATCTTGGTGAACTGATTGAGTTTGGCGTGACTGATCAAATTTTCTTGAAACCCAAAAAGCAGGAAACCGAGAACTACATTACAGGCCGATTTGGCTAAGTAACTTGCGGACCGGCTAGTTGCCAAGTATTTGAATTGTTTACAAGAAAACCACATTTGGCATCTCAAATGTGGTTTTTTGGCATTTATGTGATTGCCTTATTTCTGTCATGATTCTGAAATATTTGTTAGGCACTATAGCTTTACTTTAATAAGTGAGGTGAAAAATGTTCAATATTAAAACGATCGCTTCGGTGATTTCCGCAGGTGCCTTGGCCCTGAGCATGACTTCTGTGAACGCCGCTGAGATTACTGGCGCTGGCGCTTCTTTCCCAGCCCCTGTGTATTCAAAGTGGGCTGACGCTTACAACAAAGAAACTGGCAACAAGGTGAACTACCAGTCCATCGGTTCCGGTGGTGGTATCAAGCAAATTACTGCGAAAACCGTAGATTTCGGTGCTTCCGACATGCCTTTGGTACCTGAAGACCTGAAGGCCAAGGGTTTGATGCAGTTCCCAACCGTGATCGGTGGTGTTGTGCCCGTGGTTAACCTGCAAGGTGTTGCTCCCGGCCAGATGAAATTGTCTGCTGAAGTGTTGGCTAACATTTATTTGAACAAGATTACCAAGTGGAACGACAAGGCAATTGCTGCTTTGAACCCTGGTGTGAACTTGCCTGATATGGATATCAGCGTGATTCGTCGTGCTGATGGTTCAGGTACAACTTTCATCTTCACAAACTACCTGAGCAAAGTAAGTGCTGACTGGAAGAGCACCGTTGGCGAAGGTACAGCAGTGAAGTGGCCAGTAGGTTTGGGTGGCAAGGGCAACGAAGGTGTATCAGCTTTCGTGCAGCGTGTACCCGGTTCAATCGGCTATGTTGAGTATGCCTACGCAAAGCAAAACAAGCTGACACACACACAGTTGAACAACGCTGATGGCGTGTACGTACAACCTTCTGAAGAGTCATTCAAGGCAGCTGCTGCTGGTGCCGATTGGTCCAACAGCTTCTATGAAATCTTGACTCAGCAGCCTGGCAAAGCCGCATGGCCCATCACCGGTGCTACTTTCATCTTGTTCCACACTGAGCAAGCAGATGCGGCCAAGGCTTCTGAAGTACTGAAGTTCTTCAACTGGGCCTACGCAAAGGGTGACAAGTTGAGCTCTGACCTGGACTACGTTCCACTGCCAGACGAAACAGTGAAGAAGATTGAAGCTGCCTGGAAGACTGTAAAAGCAACTGACGGCAAGACAATCGTAATGAAGTAAATTTCAACTTCGGTTGATTTGGGAAAGGCCCCGGTTTAAACAAACCGGGGCCTTTTTCTTTTGGAGATGTCGGCAAAGTTGGTATTGAGCGCTCACGGATGCAAGGTTACGATACGTTGCAATAAATGCATTTGTTGTAATGTGCGGTTTTGTGAGTGCGCCAATGACTTTGCCCGATTATGAACAATGGACCCTGTTACTTTACTTGGTCGCCATTCCTTACTTTTTTGCAGCCATGGCCATTGAAGGCTGGGCCATGCGCAAAAAGCCTCAGGGCTTTTATGCTGGCTATGAACTGAAAGACTCCTTGTGTTCGATTGCCATGGGCGCCTTGAAGCTGGTAACCATGGGGCTGAGTGTGTTTTGGGCCTACCCCATCATGCTTTGGCTGTTTGAATACCGGGTGATGGATTGGAACATATCCACCTGGTGGTTCATCCCCGTGTTGTTGCTGGCTGATGACTTTTGTTATTACTGGTACCACCGCGTGGCCCACCGTTGCGCAGCATTTTGGGCAGAGCATTCCAACCACCACACCAGCGAGCGCTACAACCTGAGTACCGCATTACGCCAGTCTGTGTTGGGCCCCTTTTATACCTTTGTATTCTGGTTGCCTTTGCCCCTGCTGGGCATGGACCCTTTGGTGGTGACTTTTGCACACACGATAAATTTGCTCTACCAATACTGGATACACACTGAAACCTTCGAGGTGCATGGCTGGTTTGAAAAAGTGTTCAACTGCCCGCAGCACCATCGCTTGCACCATGCCAAGAATGAGGAGTACCACGACTGCAATTACGGCGGAATTTTGATTGTGTGGGATCGCTGGTTTGGTACTTACCGTGAATTCGTGCCGGGCGTGAAGCCAGTTTACGGCACACTGACCCCGGTGTTAACCACCAACCCGCTGAAGCAGGCGGTGGCCGGTTGGGGGCATTTGATTGGGAAAATGAAGGCAGCACCCGATTTCAAGAACCGGGTGCTTTGCTTGATCAAGCCGCCGGGTTGGGTGCCTGAGAAGTAACAGTCGAATTGTTTGAGCCAAAGGCCTTGTACAGAACCAGGGCCAACAGGCCGCCAATCACCTCAAACACCACATAAGCGGGTACATCGCCCGGTGCAATGCCGGCAAAGCTGTTAGAGAACTGCCTGCCAAAAGCGGCGGCGGGGTTGGCAAAAGAGGTACTGGAGGTGAACCAGTACGCCGCGCCGATATAACAGGCCACCATGCCAGAAACCCGTTCTGCCTTGGCCATTAAAATAACCAGCAACAGCCCAGCGGTGGCCACAATTTCACCGGTCCAGATTCCCCAGCCAGTGCGGGCTTTCTCGGAAAATTGCAAAAGCTCCATGTCAAACATTTGGTGAACCAGGATGGCGCCGAAGAAGGCGCCAGCCAGTTGCACGACGATGTAGGGCAACAGTTCAGAACCCGGTTGGCGTTTCAGTAAAACCATGCTGAGTGTGACCACCGGGTTGAAGTGCGCACCGCTGATGGGGCCAAATACTTCAATCAAAATGTAAAGGCCGAACACGGTTGCCAATGTGTTGGCGATCAATGCCACGCCGTTGTTGCCCTCGGACAGGTTTTCGGCCATGACGCCCGAGCCAATGACGATGGCCAGCAGCAGTAGGGTACCCAAGAATTCGGCACCCAAACGTTTGGGTAAGGAGTACATAATTTGATTAGCTCCGTGCGATCGCGGCCAGTGCGGCGTTTAGTTCTGCCGCGTTCATGCTGCCAAGGGGCAGATGAATAAGCTGCATCATCTTGAAGGCAATGGCTTGGCGTGTCAGCTCGAATGCGCGAGGCTTGTTTTCCTCAAGCTCATTGGATGGGTCGGGGTAGCCCCAGTGTGTTTTTACAGGGCTGCCTGGCCAATAGGGGCATTGCTCAGAGGCTGCGCTGTCGCACACGGTAATCACAATATCGATTTTCGGTGCGCCGGGTTCGGTGAATACATCCCAGCTTTTACTGGTGTATTGGCTGGTGTCAATGCCTACATTGGCCAAAGCCTGCAAGGCGTAAGGGTTCACGCGGCCGCTTGGTGCGCTGCCTGCGCTGAAGGCTTTGATGTTTTTGCCGTACTGCTGGGCAAGGTGGTTGAGCATGCCTTCAGACAGCACACTGCGCGCAGAATTGTGGGTGCAAAGAATGAGTACGTTGGTGCTCATGAAGTTACTTTTCCTATGTGTTCGACTTCGTGTTGGATGGCCAGTTTTTCAAGTTTTGCAATCGGCAATGCCAGCATCAATTCAATGCGCTTGCGCAGCAGCAGGCCCACATTGCGAAATTCTTGCAAGATGTGTTCATGGTTGCCTTCGGCTTTGGCAGGGTCGGGGGCACCCCAGTGGGCCACAATGGGTTGGCCTGGCCACACAGGGCATACTTCGCCAGCGGCCTGATCGCACACGGTGAATACGAAATCCATTTGCGGCGCGCCAGGTGCGGCAAATTCATCCCAGCTTTTGCTGCGCAAATTGCTGGTGTCCATTTCCCATCGTTGCAAAAGCTCAATGGTGTATGGGTTTACACGGCCTGCCGGAAAACTGCCTGCCGAATAGGCTTTGAACTGCCCATGGCCAAGTTGGTTCAGGATGGCCTCGGCCAGAATGGAGCGGGCGGAGTTGCCGGTACAAATAAACAGCACATTGAATTTCTTATCACTCATGGTGAGCCTCGTTGTGGTGTGGTGCAGTAACAGGTGTGCAATTTTGGCCTTCGCAGCAGTTCTCGGTGAGGTAGGAAATTACCCCATTCATGTGGGCAAACTGCGCGCTGTAAATCAGGTTGCGCCCGTCGCGAATGGGTTGAACCAAACCGGCGTTGCTGAGTTCTTTCAAATGGAAAGACATGGTGGCTGCAGGAATGTCCAGGCGCTCGCAGAGTTGCCCGGGTGTAAGGCCTGTGGGGCCAGTGACAACCAGGGCTCGAAACACGCGCAAACGAGAGGTGTGTGAGAGTGCCGCCAGTGCTTTGATGATGTCATTTTCTTCCATAATTCGATAATAATGGAAATATCGAATTATTGTGTGAAGGTTTTGTGACAAATGTAAAAAAGAGGCTGCTTTAAAGCGCCCGACCCAAGCGGGCTTGCTTGGCTCAGGCGGCCTTTTTGACTGCTGTGCTTTTTGCCGAGGTGTTCCGGGGCCTGCGGGTTTTGGGTGCTGGCGCTTCTACTTGTGAGTGGCCGCGTAGCCAGTCGGCCGCCTGTTTCCAAACATGTTCCCGAGCCTGGCTACCCAGAATAACCCCCATGTGCCCGCCGGGGGCGAGCAAAAAGGACTTGTCTTTCGAGGCCACCATTTTCAGGCTTTTCTTGGCCATGCTGGCAGGCACCAGGTGATCGGTTTCACCTGCAAACACGAGCATGTTGGCGGTGATGTTCCCCAGATCGGAAATTTGATCCCCAATTTTTACTTTGCCATGCGCCAGTTTGTTGTCCACCGCAAAACGAATCATGAAGTCGCGCACCACACCGCCGGGATACAGCATCATGTTGTTCAGGTAATCGGCCGTGGTGGTGTGCTGCTCTACGAAATCACGGTCATTCAGGCGGGTCAGCAGGTCCCAGTAGGTGGTGATGCTGGCCACCGGGGCTGTGAGTTTGAAACCAAGGCTGACCATCCAGCCGGGCGGGCTGAACAGGGTTGGGTTGATTCGGTCCAGTCTGAATTCGCTGTACTTGCGAATGAAACGTGCTGTGACGTTCAGTGTGTTGGATGCAAAGGCCATGATGTTTTTGCCGTCGCGCAGATCGATCGGGCTGGCCACCGTGACCAGGTTGCGAATGTGCTTGTCGTGCCCGTAGCCGGCGTACAGCAGGCACAGCAAACCGCCCATGCACCAGCCGAACATGGACAGTTCTTTGGAGCCACTGTGCTCGCGCACTGCTTGCAAAGCCTGACCCATCATGATGTTGCTGTAGTCGAACAGGCCCAGGTGGCCGTCTTTGCGCTCCGGTTTGCCCCAATCGACCAGGTACACGCGAAACCCCGCCTCTACCATGGCTTTCACCAGGCTGCGGTCGGGCATCAGGTCGAATGTTTCCGTGGTTACGCCCAGCGGGGGTACCAAGACCAATGGCACCGCGTGCTGGCGATTCGTAGGTGCCTCGATTTCGCCTTCGGCAAGGCTGGCTGAGGGGGTACTTGCTGTGGGGGCGTAGTAGCGTACGCGCATGGGCAAGTGTTCGGCAATCACTTCATATTCAGTTTTTCCTGACTGGATCAGGATCTCCTTGCGAAAAAACCAGTCCGCCGCATTGGTCGCGGTGTTGACGGCCAACTCGTTGATTTTCAGGGCGGTTTTGAATAGTTTTTTCACGGTTGCTGCGGTGCAAGGTTGGGATGGTCGAAGTTTATACGCACAGTGGGGCGTTTCGGATGAGGGTTTACTCTAAATACAGATTTCTGATCCCAACTTGAAGGTATGCCGCTGCTGTTTGTAGCCTACTCGGCATAGGTTGCTTGTGTCTCACAGTACAGGTTTATTGGGAACTGAACTTGAATGGTCACCGCTGCCCGAAAACTTGGCATTTCGGCTTGTTGGCTTGAGCCTGCACTAAGCCAAGCCCTCCAAAAGTAACGGTCGGGTCTTGGCTTTCGCGCCATGGCGCGATCGTTAGTCTCTGCACGCCAAGCCGGCAAGTTTTCTGACTGGTCATCGTGCGACCCATTGCAAGTTCAGCTCCCAGCACTCCCGTGCAGCGCTTCGCCATCACCACGCAACGAGAGATCGGAACCCAAGCCGATTGGGCCAAGCAAACCAGCAAGAGAGCAATCAGCCTTCCATGCTCGCCCAAAGCCCGCTCCAGATCCGCATGCCAGCCTGGTCCACTTCATCCACTGCACTTAAAAAACGCTCACGGGCCTGAACATTGACCCATTCTGCGGGTAAAAACGGGTCGTACACCACGTGCTTGATTGCGGTGCCGCCCAGCAAAAATGATTCACGGGCGGCCACTTCTGGCTCAAGGCTACCCGAGCGTTCGAGCCAGGTCCGCATTTTCTTTTCCAGCTGCGCGTAGTTGCCCTCCAGTTCGCGTGGGTTCCACAGGGTGGTAATTCGACGCTGAAGGTCGGTGTCGAAATCACGGGCTTCAAACACCGGCGCGTCTTTCTCCAGGCCCAGTTTGTACAGGCGATAGCGCACGCTTTGCAATGTGTCTTCAATGTTGTTGGGGCGTATGAACAGGTGTTCGTTCAACGGTTGAAAACCCAGCATCAGCAAGGCACGTGCACGCGCGCGTTGTTGTTTGGCCTCGCTGCGCGACAGTTTTTCGGCTTGCACCACAATGTAGCTGCCATCCCAGGGGCGAACCCGGGTACTGCGGGTGCGCCAGGCAGCCACATCGTCGGCCAGGGTGTGCGCATCGTCTGTGAGCTGGTAAAGGGCGCGGCCCGCCGATTCAATCAGGCCTTCGGCAGAAAGCCGCACCAGGGCTACGCGGGTGTTGTTCACACTGATGTCGAAAATACCGCAGGCGGCAATGGCCTGTTTGGCTGAAAGGGGGCGACCTTTGGATGCAAGCAACAGGTCGAGAATGAGGCTTTTGGCGGTGGGTTTGCGCACGGCGTGGTTGTTCTTTTAAGGCAAACCTGAAGTGTATGCAAGGCAGGCCCGACACGCAAATTTGGTGGCCTGTTTGTGCGATCATTGCCTCACCCAGAATAAGGAGACGAAATGATCAGGGCATGGATTTCCCGGACGGCCGAGCAAGCGCAGGCCGAGCTGGAAACTCTCGATGAGTCTGAGTTTGCCGGGCAGGATGTGGTGCTGAAGCTGCATTACAGTTGCCTGAACTACAAAGATGCGTTGGCGCTTACCCACACCGCGCCGATTGCGCGCAAGTACCCCATGGTGCATGGCATTGATGCGGTGGGCGAGGTGATCGAATCGAATTCAGACCAATGGCCGGTGGGCGCAGTGTGCCAGGTGAACGATTGGGGCTTGGGAGAAACGCATTGGGGCGGGCTGGCCGAGCGTGCCAGTGTGCCGGCACAGTGGATCTCACCGATTCCGGAAGGCCGAAGCGCCAGGTGGGCGGCTGCATTGGGTACAGCAGGCTACACTGCCGCACTTTGTGTGATGGCCTTGCAAGACCACCCTGTGAAACCGGAAGACGGCCCCGTGCTGGTGACCGGGGTAAGCGGCGGCGTGGGTACTGTGGCGTGTTTGCTGTTGCAGCATTTGGGCTATGAGGTGGTGGGTTTGACAGGTTCAATCGATGCCATGGGTGAGCCTGTGTCTGAATCTGCAGCCAAACACTTTGAGCGATTGCAGTTGGGGTCCACCCACCTGATTCACCGTGAGTCGATGTCGCGCCCGGGCAAACCTTTGCAAAAAGAACAATTCGCGGCGGTCGTAGACAGTGTGGGCAGCCACACCTTGGTGAATGCGTGCGCTCAAACAAAGTACGGTGGTGTGGTTGCAGCGTGTGGCCTGGCGCAGGGCATGGATTTTCAGGGCAGCGTGGCACCTTTCATTTTGAGGGGTATTACCTTGCGCGGCATTAACTGTGTGTACCGTACGCATGCTGAGCGGGACCGCGCCTGGGGCATGTTGGCCCAAGCCTTGAATGAATATGATCTGGATTTCATGATCAAGGAAGTACGCCTTGCACAGGCTTTGGAAAGTGCGCGCCTGGTGTTGGCCAATCAATTGCAGGGGCGTGTGGTGGTGAACTGTGCCTGAAAACCGGGCTTTGCCTTACCTGGCCCTGGTGTTGAATGCATTGGTGTGGGGTGTGTCGTGGTGGCCGCTGCGCGAACTGCAGGGTGAGGGTTTGCACCCGCTGTGGTCCTCTGCATTCACTTACTTGCTGGGTGCATTGGCCATGTTGTGCTTCATGCCCAAGGTGTGGGGCGAGTTTGTTCGTCACAAAGCGTTGTGGCTGCTGGCATTGGCGGCTGGAACCACCATGGTGGGCTTTAATTGGGGTGTGTCCATTGGCGAAGTGATTCGCGTGGTGCTGTTGTTCTACCTGATGCCAATTTGGGCAGTATTGATTGCACGTGTTGCCCTGAATGAACGAATTACCTTGAAGGCCTTGCTGCGTGTGGGTTTGGCATTCGCCGGTGCGGTGCTGGTGTTAAGTCCCAATGGTAGCCTGGGTTTTCCGCTGCCTTCAAACTTGGCGGAATGGCTGGGCTTGATGGGCGGCGCGGCGTTTGCGCTGAACAACATCATGTTGCGGCATCAAGCCGAACGCACCGCGCAGGCGCGTTTGTTCGCCATGTTCGTGGGCGGTATTGTTGCGCCAAGCGCGGTGGCTGCTTTATTGGCCCTGTTGTTGGGCGAGGGCAATGCCTTTGTGCAGTGGCCCGTGTTGCCCGGGTTTTACGGTGGTTTGGTGCTGTTGGCTTTTGCGGTTACCTTGCTGGTGGCCAACTACGGATTGCAGTACGGGGCATCGCGTTTGCCGGCCAATGTAACCTCGGTGGTGATGTTGTCAGAAGTGGTGTTTGCAACTTTGTCAGCCATTGTGCTGACCCAAGAAGTATTGACACTGCAGGTGGGAATTGGTGGTGCCATGATTGTGCTGGCGGCTGCTTTAAGCGCGCTTGAAAACAAGGACGCGCATTGATCGGGAGGAAAAACATGAATCATTTATTCAAGGTGGCCATGGCCACGGCGGCGTCTACATTGCGTGGCTGGCAAGGCATGGTAGTGACAGAACCTGCAGCCCTTCAGCCTGAAAAACCTTTGAAACTGTACGAGTTCGAAAGCTGCCCCTACTGCCGCTTGGTGCGTGAAACGCTGACCGAGTTGGCGCTGGACGCTGATATTTACCCCTGCCCCAAGGGTGGAACCCGGTTTCGCGCGGATGTGCTGGAGTTGGGTGGCAAGGCCCAGTTTCCATTTTTGGTGGATGACAACACTGGCGTGAAGTTGTATGAGTCAGCCGATATTATCGAATACCTGTACACCACCTATGCCAAGCGGGCTGTGCCGTTGCGTGTGAAGGCTGCGTTGCCGCAGGCGGTGTCCAGCCTGGCCAATTCGGCTTTGGGCCTGGGTGCTGGCACCAAGGTTCGTGCATCGAAAAAGCCTGAGCATATGTTGACGTTGTACAGTTTTGAAGCATCGCCATTTTGCAGGCCAGTGCGCGAAGTGTTGTGCGAGCTGGAGATTCCTTACCACTTGGTGAATTTGGGCAAGGAGCAGTTTGCGGACATGGGCGTGAATGGCGTGCATGCTGCCGTTGGCGAATACAACCCGGTGAAGGGTGGTAAACGCGAGCAGTTCATGGCCAAAACCAACAAGATGATGGTGCCGTATCTGGAAGACCCGAACACGGGCAAAGCCATGTTCGAATCCAAAGCGATTGTGGAGTACCTGCTGGAAACCTATGGCGGGTGAGGCTTATTTCGGGATGAAGAACATCACGGTCTCAGTCCAGCCCTCGGTGTAGTGGCGCAAATACACGTTGTAGTCGTTGCGTACACCGAGAATGATTTCAGGCACTTGCCAGAAATGGGCGGGGTCGTGGTACACCGCCACGGCCAGCTTGGGGTGGTCTTCCTGAATGTGCCATTTCATGCCGTCAAGCGCTTTGGGTTCTGCGCCTTCCAGGTCAAGTTTGATGAAGCTCACAGATTCTGTGACCCGATTGTCCAGAGCGTCCACCTCAATTTTTACACTGCCTGTTTCCGAAATTTTGCAGGCCGAACCGGCACCTGCGTCAAATGACAAGGTTTGCTTTGAATCAAACAAACCCACGGGGTGGAGGTGTATGTCCCTGTGTTCAGACAGCTTGGCCTTGGCATTGTCTAGTGTCGTTTCGGTGGGTTCAAAAAAGTGCACACCACCATACTGCGGGCATCGCTTGATGAATTCTTCGGTGGTATAGCCGTCAAAGCCGCCACCATCCACAAAAACCTCGCCGGGTGAAAATTTTACAAAGGGCTCGAAATATTGCTGGTCGGCTGTGTAGTCGAAAAACCGCATGGCACGCAGGTTGGCGTTCAAGCGAAATTCCATGATGCGGTTAAAGACTTCCCGCGATTCCTGATCAGCGAACAAGTCGCGCACCCATTCAAATTTCTCGGGGTGGGCTGCATATTCTTTTTGGGTGTCTGCCAAGGCTTGTACTTGCGGCAGCTGAAAATGACTGGCGTCGGCCACTGCGAAGTAATCCATCGACACCACACCATTGAGGCGCAGCAGTTTGTTCATGGCTGTTTTGGGGCGCGCCTGCGTCACGGTTGAAATCACCATGCTGCCAGCAGGCACCTGGCTCAACTTCAAGACAGGTTTGCCGAGGTATTCGGTGGCGGTGGTGTATTCGTCGATAAAGCCATCGAGGTTTGCACGGCTGGCCACTGAATCAGCAAACTCGTTAATGCCCAGTACATAACGTTTCTGGGTGGTGTTGCCAAAAAATTCCGCATGAAAGGCGGCGGCGTGGGCTTTTTGACTGAGTTGTTTCATGGCGAGGCACGTAAAAGGTGGCGATGAAACCAGTCTAAAGACAACGTTGACAGCAGTAGCTTCGGAAAAGCGAGGGAAAACAGGTGCTTATGGACTATTTTGAAAGAATGTCCCGTTCGCACCGCTTGGCGCGAACGGGCTGGGGCTTACTGCGCAGAAACGGTGTCTGTGCGAACGGCCAGGTTCTGAATTCTCAGGTCATTGGCCGCAGGTGTTTCCGCAGTGTTGAAAGGACTGGCATTGGTGAACTGGCGCAAGAAACGCGCAAATGCATCTTGCTCAGAACCCTTCGCTGCAAAGGTATTGCCCGCCGTGAATGTTGTGGGGTCGATTGGGTTGGCGGTGTCCAGGCTGAGCCGGTTCTGGTTGACCAACAGCGGGAACGGGTAGCTGTCGCCGCCCAGATTGGTGGTGCCGCTGATGTTGGCCAGGAAATTCAAAGTCACCAGCCTGAAAATGCGATTGGGGTCACCTTGAATTGCGCCATTTTGGACCACGATGTCATTGCCGACTTTCACTGTGCGAATCCGGCTGCCCGTTCCATCTGCGGCTGTGCCCGCTGCACCGACTGTGCGTGCGGTTCGGGTCGCATCAAAACTGAATGAGACACCTCCAATTTGTGGGAATGCCCCTGGCGTGGCGCCCGGAGCAACGCCGGAAACACCATGCTCCAGCAGTTCTTTCAAACGTGTCGCTGAAACGTCGATAACCACCAGCCCATTGTTAAAGCGCAAAGAGTTCTCAATGGCCAGTTGGGAAACTTCGCCTTCTTCCCGAATGCCGGGGTTGGCTGCAATCGGCTTGAATGTTGTTGTGGTGGAACCAGGCAGGGTTTCAATAAAACCGATGTCGGAGCGAATACCGCCACCGTTTTTCAGGGAAATGGCGGTGGTGGTATCAAACAGTCTTGCGTAGTTCAGATTGGCGTCCGAGGACAAATTACCCAGATTGGTCTCTTCTGAACGCACTGCTGTGCGGCGTCCTTCGAGGTAAACAGCGGACTCGCCGAATACATTGCCGTCTTTGGCAACGATCACGGACTGGAGTGCATCACGAATGGCCACAACCGCCGGGATTGGTGTTACCCCACCTGCGTTGTCATCGGTTTCGCTGGTGGCGTAAGCATCAGACACAGTCCGGTCGATGCGTTGCGGAATGATGCGGCCTTGCGCGTCAAAAGGTGCCACCAAACGACCCAAATACTTGTAGTCGCCATCCACGTTCACCAGTGCCACCGGGTTGGTTGGGGATTGAATGATGCGTGGGTATTCGCCTTGCGAGGCCTCTCCAGGGCGAAGACGGCTGTTGCCAAGGCGAGTATTGGAGCCACCTGCCACAATGATGTCTACATCACGCAGACCCGCGGCCAGTTGCTCTTCCACGCTGATTTGTTGCATGTGGGCCAGCAGGATGATTTTGTTGATCCCGGCGGCGGTCATTTCATCCACACCGGTTTGAATCGAGGAGATCAGGTTGTTGATCACCACGTTGTTGCTGCTGTCGCCGCCGGCAAATGTGATGCCGCCAGTTGACGTAATTTGCGGAAAGGTGGGTGAACTGGCACCAATCAATCCAATGGTTTCTCCATTTACCGTGGTGCTAACCCACCCAGTGACACGCCCGGCCGCGGCAGTGGCTGTTTGGCCATTTGGAACGATGAATGTGGGTGATGCATTCAGTGTGGCGGTGAAGTTGGGGTCGTTTGCAAAGTTGGCATTGAAGGACAGGTAAGGGAATCGGCCACCGTCCCAGCGAGTTTCAGTGCCGCCCGTGACGTTGCGGATGTCTGCACCAAAAATGGTCCGGAACTCAGAGGTGCCCAGGTCCAAATCATGGTTGCCCAGCGCAGAGGCCTGAACACCCATGGCGTCGAGAAAGGCAATGTCAGCCCGGCCAATCGAGGCTCGCAGCGTACTGATGCCACGCTGTGTACGAAACACGTTTTGCAGTGATGAGTCCTCGGAAGCAGAAAGGCGAGGACCAGGAATCAAATTGTCGCCCGAGCTGAGCACCAAGGTGTTGTTGGGCATTGCCGAGCGGAAGCTGTCAAGCAAACCCGACAGGTTGGCGATGCTGTTCAAGGCCACATTGTCATCTCCGTCCGCATCAGCGAAATGCAGCATCTGAAGGGTGAACGCGGCTTCAGGTGCGGGTGCGGGAGGAGGGGTGTCGTTGTCTGACGAGCATGCTGTCATCAAGGCCAGCAGAGATAGAACCCCGCCCGCCAATATTTTTTTGTGTGATTCGTACATGATTTGCTTCCTGGATGCTGCTGAAAAGACGGGCTTGGTGAGTTAACCCAACTGGGAGAAAGTCAGTAGCCTCAGTTTAGGCAGTCCAGGTTGCAGTTCGATGAATATTAGCCTAGCAAGTTTGGATAGATACTTTGGTATTCATGAAGGGTCGACTTGGGCATGGTTTGTTCGTGTGCGCAGTTACGCGCCAGCGTGTGGGCATATATTCGCTGCCAGTCGTGGGCTTTCGCCAGTTCTTGTTCAGTACGTGGAGGTTTCACGAACGACTTGGCAATTTGGAGCGGCCTGGGGCGAATCTCGAACTCATCGACCAATTCAAAGTCCGATTCGATATTTTCATGTTGAACACGCGAGCGATCATCGCTGCTGATTGGTGGCGTACCAAAGTACTGGCTGACAATTTTCCCTGGACTGATGGTGTATTTGCTGAAACCCAAACCCACGAAATGTTTTTCCGACCAGGCGGATATCTCGGGTTCAAATTCGCGAATGGACTGGCCGCCAGTACCTGTCATGACCTGCACGTAGCCCAATGGATTGGCCAATCCTAGCATCATGGGTTTGGAGCGCTGGTAGACATGGTCGTGGCCGCACAGCACCATGTCCACACCATAGCGCAGCAGGATTTGATCCTCCACTGCGATCAGCGTTGGGTTGCCCGGGGCGCGGCCCTCTTGGTCGGTCCAAATGGTGTAGTGCTGGAAGATGACAATAAAATCAATTTGACCTAGCGCACGTCTCAGTGCTGCCATGGCCAGGTCTGCCTCGAGTGCGGCCATTTCTTTCAGAATTTTTCCGTCTTCCAGAAAAGCGCCTGCGGTAAATCCAAAAAAATGAACGCGGTTGTAATCGAAGGAGAAAAACGAAACATCGCCTGGCTGGTTGAATCGGTTGTTGAACGCGTAGTCTTTGAAAGGAAGCAGGGGGACGTTGGCTGCCACACTGTCTTTGTTCTCATGGTTTCCAGGTACGGCCATGGTGGTTGTAGTGGCAAGCAAGGCCTGATTTTGATCAAACCACACATCCCAAATCGGCTGTTCGCCATTGGCATAGCTCAAATCGCCGGCCAACAGCAACAGATCGTGTTTGTGTCGAGGTTTCATTAGTTCCGCCGTCAGGCGCTGCGGCAGTTCACCAATGCCATGGTCGCCAAAGTGAACCATGGTCCAGGCTTCGTTGGCTTTCGGGGTTGGTGCAATGATGAATACATCGGACCAGCCGCCCATTTCAGAGCCGACCCTGTACCGAAAGGGCTGATCGGGGTCTATGCCGTTCACCACCACTTTGTGAGTTTGATTGTCCAACCCGGTCGTTTGGCTTGTGGAGGCAGTGGTCACATTGGGCAGAGGATTCTGCACGGCATTCCTCGCGGCCTCCATAGACATTCCTACGGGCACCGGTCCCCATTGAATCTCAGCGGCCGGACTGTCAAGCCCGTCTGTGAACCAGCATAAACCGCGCGAGGTGGAGGCGTCGCTGAACAATGAGGCATGAACACCGCGCGGTGGGTGACTGGCCGGGATCACAACTGGTGGTTCGACCGGATTTGGGGCAACAGGGTTGCCGGGTGATTCCGTCGGGTTCGTGGGGCTGGGTGTACCAGCGATCGCCGGTGGCGTGGTGTTGTCTGAACCACAGGCACCCATCAAGCCCAATACCGGAACGCTGGCACCCAGCTTGAGAAAGTGTCGTCGTTTTGTTGATGTCTTCGAATTCATGTGCGCTCCCCTGTTGCACTGTTACTCGTGAGTGGGCGTCACAGGTTCGAGGGATGATTCAGCAATACTAGTCAGAAAAATGTCATGAGTACGAATTGCTTTTTTGGTTTTGAGAGGTGCTAACATCCGGCCTTGATATGCCAATTTCAACTACTTGCCCGGTCCAAAAATGAATGAATCTTCGAAGCTGGCTGAAGAATTTCTAGATAGTCTTGATGAAGAGTTGGAGCTGTCGCTTGAAGATTTGTCGTTCGACTTGGCAATCGATTTGTCGCCAGAGCAACATCAAGCGAGAAGAAATTATTTCACTCACTTGTTTGCCCTGCAGCGCGAGTTGGTCAAGCTGCAAGAATGGGTTGTGGCGACCGGTCACAAACTTGTAGTGATTTTTGAAGGGCGCGATGCAGCTGGAAAGGGCGGCGCGATCAAACGGATTACCCAACGCCTGAATCCGCGGGTTTGCCGCGTCGCTGCGCTTCCCGCACCCAACAGCCGTGAAAAAACACAATGGTACTTTCAACGGTACGTGCAACATTTGCCAGCCGCCGGAGAAATTGTGCTGTTCGATCGCAGTTGGTACAACCGGGGTGGTGTTGAGAAGGTAATGGGTTTTTGCTCCGAGGCCGAAGTTCAGGAATTTTTCAAGACGGTGCCCGAGTTTGAAAAAATGTTGGTGGGTTCGGGGATTCAAATTATCAAATACTGGTTTTCGATTACCGATGAGGAGCAGCATTTGCGCTTTCAGGCTCGCATCCAGGATCCGATGAAACAATGGAAACTGAGTCCAATGGACCTGGAAAGCCGGAAACGTTGGGAAGCCTATACCAAGGCCAAAGAGGAGGTGTTGGAGCGTACACACACCGACTATGCGCCCTGGTGGGTGATACGGGCCAATGACAAAAAACGGGCCAGACTAAACTGTATTTCCCATTTGCTTGGCGCAGTGCCTTTTGAGGAAGTAGCCCAAGCTGGCGTGGAGTTGCCAGCCCGGGTTAGAAACCCGGACTATTACAGGCAACCCGTGCCTGAGTGGATGTACGTGCCCGAGGTCTATTGATTCATCGAGCCTAGAATGGGGACGAGGGAATAGGTATATTGATCGGCAATGCGCCGTCAAAACGGTTGCTGCCACGCTGCACGGTGAACGACTTGCGCATGGCCTCGTTTTCAACGCCAATCAGTGACTCGTCGGTGATGCTTTGCGCGTATTTCCACGTCACATTCATTTGTTCGCGTTGCATCTCGATGAGTGCGAAACCTTTGGTTTTCAGTTCGCTGTATTTGATGTGCGGGTTGAGCAAAGGCAACAGAGTGGACACCAGATCAGCTACTTCATCTGGAAAGCCAGAGGAAGTGACGGATGGGGTTACAATTTCCACGCCCAAGCTTCGCTGCAATTGATTGCCGCCAATCAGGGCAATCGGGTTTTCGTAAAGCTCAATGGCCCAACTGGTGTGAATGTCGCCAGTCAGCACCACCAGGTTTTCAATGCCGATGTCTTTGATCAGGTTGAATACGCGATTGCGTTCGGCCACGTAGCCGTCCCACTGGTCCATGTTGATGCTGACCAGGTTGCCCAGCAGTTTTTGATCCAGCAATTCCACTTGTGGCGCTTCCAGAATGTTCAGTTGACCAAACATCACTTGCTGTCCCAGCACAGTCCAAATGCTGTTTCTCTGCTTGGCTTCAAACATGCGGTCGCTAAGCCAGCGGCGTTGTTCGAACCCAAGCAGTTGTCGATCCGGATTGAATCGGTCAGGGTCTACCGCCATGATTTCAGCCTGTTTGTCGCGACCCACAATGCGGGTGTCCAGCATAATCAGGCTGCACAAATCGCCCACTTGAAAGTCACGGTAAATCACTTCACGCGGATCGGGTGCCAATGTATTTTCATCGCGCGGGAAGCGCTCGCGCAGCGGCATCCAGTTGTAGTAGGTGCGAATGGCTGTGGCTTTGCGCTCCTGGTAATCGCCCTCTTCTGGCTGGTGGTTCTCGGCCCCGTCCTTGTAAGCATCATTGGTAATTTCATGGTCGTCCCACACCGCGATCATGGGGTGTGTGGCATGCAAGGCCTGTAGTTCGGGGTCGGCTTTGTATTGTTGGTGGCGCAGCACGTAGTCTTCGCGGGTGACCATTTCCTTTTGTGGGTTCGGCGTTCGGGCAACACCGTTGCGGCTGAGCTCGGTACCACCGCCGCCGCCTTCGTACAGGTAGTCGCCCAAATGCACCACGAAATCCAGAGGCTCACGGCGCACCATCTCGTACACAGAAAACAAACCTGCCGGGTAGTTGGAGCAGCTCAGTGTTGCAAACTTCACAGATTCCACTTCCCCACTGGGCAGTGTTTTGGCATGCCCAATGCGGGATTTTTGACTGCCCGTCACAAAACGGTACAGCAAGGCCTGATTGCCGGTAAGCTCGGGTATCTGACCCTGCATGAAACGCGAGTTGCTGTACAGGGCTTGGTTACCCAAGTCCACTTTCACCGTGTAGTCGCGGTCGCGAAATGCGGTGAATTCACCCAGGCGATTGATTGGACCTTCTTGGAATTTTGAATTCCATTCGGTCATATCGGCCAGGGGTTCCTCCAACAGCACGTATTCCAGCATCACCGGGATTTGATCGATGTTGGTGTTGCGCGGGGAGAGGGCAGTCCACAAAATAACAGCTTCGGCGGTGGGGTCACCGCTGCTGACACCCCAGGGAAAAGCGCCAGCCGGGTTCAGCATTTGATCGACTGTTTCGCTGGGTGTAACCGGGTTACCAGGGTTACCGGGATTCGCCGTGTTGTCGGTGTTTGACCCGCCAGAGCCGCAGGCTACCAAAGCGGGCAGGGACAAGCCGGCCAGGCCGGTGCGAAGAAAATGGCGACGATCCATGCTGCATCCAGAAAAAGCGTTGGTTCTTCTTGATACTGCTGGTGTGGTCGGTTTGGTTTTGGAAGAACATGTCAGCGTGACTGGTCATGCAAGCGTCACAAATTATCGTCTGTCCCAAGTCCCCATTAACCAGTCCATGATGGGGTAGGTGATGTTGAAATTCTTGTGCGCCATGATCCGCTGGTCGTGGTGCGTGGTGTGCAGGCGCGCAAAGCGTGTGAATCCGGGAATGCGATGCACCCAGTGATCTTCTTTCAGGTGGTACGACAGGTGTAGCAACTCATAGTTCAGGTAATAGGCCATGCCGGTGGCCACCAGCAACAGGGCCACATTGGGGCTGAATAGCCAGGCCAGCAAAAAGCCCATGGGCACGAAAAACGCCACCACGAAAAAGCCCACAATGGCGATTGGAAACAGCACGGCTTTGAAGTCCTGGTGGCTGTCAATTTCCATGTGGGTGTCGGTGAAAAACTTGTGGTGTTGCAGTGAGTGCCTTTTGTACACAAAGCCCAAACCCTTTACTGGGCGGTGCATGGCATATTTGTGGCCTGCCCATTCCGCAAAATTGGCATACAAAAAGGTGGCGGGTATGGTTAACCATTCCAGTGCGCTGGGGGAATCAAGCCAGTAAATACATAGCGCGATCACGCCCAATCCCAAGGTCATTGTCATGGCCAAATGCAGGTAGCCTTGGTAACCCGCTGAAATGAATTCAGCCCGGTAGTTGGCCCGAACCGAGCGGACTGCTTCGTCTTGAGATTCTTTGGGCACAAGCTGTTTGACTTTGGCATGCATGGTATTACTGTCTCCCACATTATGAATGTTATTTTGTAATGTTAGATTGCCCCCGATTGCCTTCAATTTCAAGTGCTTTTGCAAGCACTTGGCTGCGCGCTGGTACACTTTATAAAAAACACTATTCCAAAAGCAGCCAAGGAGACCCACCATGAACGCACCGCTTTCAAGTACCCCACCCGCCCACATTGGCCAGAAGGAATGGCAAGCCCGCGTTGATTTGGCCGCAGCTTACCGTTTGGTGGCCATGCACAAATGGGACGATTTGGTGTTCACGCATATTTCGGCGCGGGTGCCCGGTGAAGAAGGCCATTTCTTGATCAACCCCTATGGTTTCATGTTCGAAGAAATCACCGCCAGCAGCCTGGTGAAGGTGAACATGAACTGCGAGAAAGTGGACAACAGCCCTTACGATGTAAACCCGGCTGGTTTCACCATTCACAGTGCAGTGCATGCCATTCGGCATGATGCCCATTGCGTGATGCACACCCACACTGTGGCCGGCGTTGCGGTGTCTATTCAAGAACAAGGTTTGTTGCCGATTTCACAGCAATCCCTGTTTCCACTCGCAGGCCTGGCGTATCACGACTATGAGGGTTTGGCCTTGCGCGAAGATGAGAAGGCCCGCTTGCAGGCCGACCTGGGCGAAGCCAACAACCTGATTTTGCGCAACCATGGTTTGTTGACCTGCGGTGCCACGGTGGCAGATGCGTTTTTGAACATGTTCATTTTGCAGCGCGCCTGTGAGGTTCAAATTGCGGCGCAATCGGGTGGCGCGCAATTGATTCCGATTGCCCAGCCGATTGTGGACGGTATCAAAGCAGCGGCTGCACAGGTAACCCGCGGTTTGGGTGGCAATATTGCCTGGCCTGCGCTATTGCGCAAACTGGATCGCGAGCAGCCGGATTACAAGAACTGACGATTAGGGATTGTTTCCACCAGTCACGGTGGAAACATACTTCGCCAGAATTTTCATTTGATCCACGGTCAAATGATCAACAAAAGGGGGCATGCCCCCTTTGCCGTTTTTCAGCGCATTCAACACGCGTTCTTCGCTGGGTTTGAGCACATCGAGCACCGGGCCAATTTTGCCCTTGGTGCCCGCATCGGCCAGGGTGTGGCAAATGGCGCAGGCCGGGTCGGCATCGGTTTGAAACAGTTTGCGACCCTGTTCAAGAATGGCGGCGTCGTCCATGGCGAAAGCATTGAATGTGCTCAGGCTTAACACCAACATGCAGCTGAATTTCACCATGGCTGAACTCCCTGTGTTTGATCACGCCCGTAATTTACGGGCTTTGAACAAGCCCCAACTGCTATCCAGAATATAGAAAAACAGGGCTTTCAGGGCGCTCTCGTTTGGGACAGGGTTTTTGCCTTTGCCCATGCGGTGAATTTGGCGGGTGTACCACTGAATTTCCAGCAAGCCAGTGCGGTCCACGGCTTTGACACCGGTAATCAAAGGCTTCACAGGGTGCAAGGCTTCTTTGTTGTCCAACAGGCGCTTGGGCAAATCGGGTTCAATGGCAATCGAGCGAGCAAGGCCAATCAAATCCACAGCACCGCTGTTCAGCGCTTCTTTCATGCCGCCCACGGTGCGAAAACCCCCAGTCAGCATCAGTGGCACTTTGCACACGGCACGTACTTTCTCCGTGAAGTCGATGAAGTAGGCCTCGCGCTTCACGGTGCTTTCCTTCTTGGGTTTTGCACTTGCACCCGTCATGGCGGGGGCTTCGTAGGTGCCGCCCGACACTTCAATCATGTCGATCCCGCGCGCAGTCAATTCCTGGATCACAGCCAGTGATTCTTCCTCTGAAAAGCCACCCTTTTGGAAGTCGGCTGAATTCAGCTTGATACCCACCGGGAAGTGAGGGCCCACTTGTTTGCGCACTTCGTCGTAAATGGCCAGTACAAAGCGACGGCGGTTTTCAGCGTTTCCGCCCCATTGATCGGTGCGCTGGTTGCTTAGCGGGCTTAAAAACTGGCTGATCAAGTAGCCATGGGCACCATGAATTTGCACGCCGTCAAAGCCAGCGTCTTTGCACACTTTCGCGGTGCGGCCCCAGCGGGCAATCAAATCAAGGATTTCAGTCTCGGTGAGCTCGCGCGGCGTGGCAAACATCATTTGCAGGCTTTTGTGGAAAGGCACTGCGGAAGGCGACACGGTTTCCTTGTTCATGCCTTTGGGGCACTGTTTGCCGGGGTGGTTGATTTGCACCCAGATTTTGCTGCCATTGGCCTGACCGGCTTTGGCCCACTGCTGCAACAAGGGCATGTCGCGGTCGTCTTCAATCACGACGTTGCCCGGCTCTGCACGTGCCCGGCGGTCAATCATCACATTCCCGGTTATATTCAAACCGATGCCACCGGCTGTCCAGCGCTGGTAGACCCGCACAATTTGTGGTGTAACCCGGTTGTCGCGCGTGCCCAAGGCTTCGCTCATGGCGGCTTTCACCAAGCGGTTGGGAACAGTGGCGCCGCAAGGCAGTGTCAGTGGGTCGCGAAGTTCAATGCGCATCGAGGGGGGTCTCCGGTGGTTCTAAATTGAAAATTATTATTGTCACATGGTAGCTTGGGTGCATGAAAAAAATTGAAGTCAACACACTAATTTTTACGGCTTTCGCCATGTGTGCGTTTGCGGCCAATTCCTTTTTTTGCCGTGCGGCCTTGGGCGCCGGGCAAATAGACCCTGCCAGCTTCACCGCCATTCGCCTGATCAGCGGTGCCATCACTTTGTGGCTGTGTTTGCGCATTCAAAACAAGGGCGGACAGCAGGGCAGTTGGGTGGGTGCCTGGGCTTTGTTTGGTTATGCGGTGCTGTTTTCCATGGCCTATTTGTATATGAGCACAGGCACGGGTGCGCTGATTTTGTTTGCCAGTGTACAACTCAGCATGATTGCCTACGCCGCCACACAGGGTGATCGGTTGAAAGGCTTGCGTGCTTTGGGTGCGGTGGTAGCGGCAGCGGGTTTGGTGTTGTTGTTGTGGCCACACCTGCAAACGCCGGCCTCGGTGCTGGCTGCTGCAAGTATGGCTTTGGCAGGCGCTTGTTGGGGTGTGTATTCGGTGGTGGGCAAGGGTTCCAAATCGCCTTTGGCTGACACCGCAGGTAATTTTTCCCGGGCAGCATTCCTGATGGTGTTGGTGTGGATGGCCGTGTACTTTTCCGCCAAGGCAGGTGTGCACATTCCCGGGGTTACCGTGGAGCGCGGCTTGGCTCTTTACACCGTGTATTTGCCAACGCCCACCGTGGCAGGCGTGTTGTTCGCCTTGGCCTCGGGCTGCCTGGCCAGTGGCATTGGTTATGCCGTGTGGTACAAGGTACTTCCCGCTTTGCCCACCACCTCGGCAGCCAGTGTGCAGCTGAGCGTGCCGGTGATTGCGGCGCTGGCGGGCGTTGTTTTCCTGAACGAGGCTGTTACCGCCACTTTGCTGGTGGCCATGGTCATGACGCTGGGCGGCGTGTATCTGGTTTTGCGCGCCAAGCGTTAAAGTCTTCTAAATTCAAATTGGCTGGACATTGAATCGATGAATGAAGTTTCGAAACCCAAAGATGAGAACACCAAGCCTGCAGGGCAAGCGGTGCAAACGCCTTCAAGCCTTTCTACTCTGGCCAAGCAGTTTTACCTGCAACACTGGGGCTTGCTGCTCAGTGCTGCCTTGGTGTTGGCGGTGGTCATCAATTTGTGGCCCGTGTTGGCGCCTTTCGTAGCGGCATTTGTTTTGGCTTATTTGTTGGCTGCCCCCAGCCGTTGGGTGCATGGCAAGTTGCGCGGGCGTATTCCCTTGCCGGTGTGTGCCGTGCTCACCTTTTTTGCGCTGTTGCTGATTTTCTCCAGTGTGGGCTTGTTGTTTATTCCGGTGGTGCTGACCCAGCTTGAACTGATTCAGAACAATTTGCCGCAGCTGATTGTGAACGTGAAGCGCACGGTGCTGCCTTGGCTCAACGAGGTGTTTGGTTTAACCATTTCTGTGGACAGCACGGAGATGAAAGACCGCATTGCGGCTTACATTAGCGAGAACCGTGGCACGTTGGCCGAGATCAGTACAAAAATTTTGCGCTCAGGTTCGCAGTCGGTTTTGGGCATTACCGGTTTTGTGTCGCTGACCGTGATTGCTACGCTGTTTATTCTTCCCGGCTGGACTCAAATTACCAAGCAGTTTCAGCAGGTGTTTCCGCCGCATTTGTGGAAGCGTGCAAAACCTTTGTTCAGCGAAATTGACTCCGTCATGACCGAGTACATCAAGGGCATGATGATCGTCATGTTGTTTCTCAGTACTTTTTATTCAATCGGTTTGAGTGTGGTGGGGCTTCAAAGTGGCTGGGCCTTGGGCATGTTGGCTGGCGTGTTGTGTGTGGTGCCTTATCTCGGTTTTGCGGTGGCTTTGCTGGTGGGCTTGTTGACAGCTGCGCTTGAATTACAGGGTTTCTTGCCAATTTTTCTGGTGCTGCTTGTGTTCGTGGTGGGCCAGTTTCTGGAAGGTTTTGTGCTGACCCCCTTGGTGGTGGGCGACAAAATTGGTTTGTCTGCACTGGCGGTTATTTTTGCCCTGGCATTTTTTGGTGCAATTTTTGGTTTGGTGGGTGTTTTCCTTGCGCTGCCGCTGGCTGCAATTTTCAAAGTGGCTTACCTGCACGCTTTTTCGCACTACGCGCAAAGCGATTACTACCGGCAGGCCCGGTAATGCAGACGAAAAAAAACCGGTGGGCTGCTCACTTCTCCCACCGGCTGTTCAGCCCAAAGTTTCTGTCACGAAATTGATTAAGCTGCGTTTGCTTTCAGCTGGCTGTTCATGCGGGCACGAATGGCGTTTGCAATCTCTGTGTTGGGCTTGCGGCCAGAGCCCTCAACAGACGCCACAAAATTGTCGATCTCGGTCAGGAAGCGGCTGTTGTCGTGCATCCAGGGGTGGAAGTCGGCTTTGAAGTAGTCCATGAACTCGCCATTGGCCACCGGGTTGCGCAATACGCCCACCTTTTTGCCCCACAACATTTTGGTCACGGTCCAGAAGCCTTTCAAATGGCCACCCTGGATTGTTTTGTCGGCAAACACCAAGCGCATGTGGAAGTAAGCCACCAGTGGCCAGAATATGGCAGTGGCCAACACCATTGCCAGGCGGCGGCTGAAACGGTTGTGCATGTTGTCGGGCAACACATGGTTCCACACGTCGTAGGCTACAGCCTTGTGCTCGGTTTCCTCATAGGCGTGCCACATCCACATTTGCTTGTAGGCGGGTTCTGATTTCTCGCCCAGTACATCGGGGTTGCGCAGCAGTTGGTCGGCCATCAGCGCGGTGTAATGTTCCAGCGCAATCGTGCCAGCCAGGGTAAGGCGTTTGCCCAGTGTTTTCTTGATGAAGGCCAGAAAGCCCCACAGGAAGTTGTCCAGCTGGGATGCAGGCAGGCCAGCGCGATCCAGCATCTCGTTGTATTCAACGTGCTCGCGGCTGTGCATGGCTTCCTGCCCGATAAAGGCCACCACTGCTTTTTTCAATTCGGGGTCGGTGATGTCGTCGCGGTAGTTGCGCACAGCATCCATGAACATGCGCTCGCCAGCCGGGAAGAACAGCGAGAGGGCATTCATGAAATGGGTCACGTGGGGACCTTGCTCATGCCAATTGGATACCTTTTCTTCAGGCAAATTCAATTTGACATCGCGGCGTACAGGCATGATGTTCTTCATGGTTTGACTCCTACACTTGTTTTATTGTTGTTGCCACGTTTAACCGTGACATTGCGCAATGTAACAATAAAATTTCATGTCCACAATAGCAAAACCTGAGTACCCATTCTAGAAAACACTGCGGGTTTACCCTGAACCTGCTGTGTTATTCCTGCGTGCCAAGTGTGCCTTTGAAGCGGTCTGGAATAGGCGTAGAGCGACCTGTTTCCGGGCTGACCCACACCATTTTTGCGCTGCCGGTTGCCACCAGAACTTCGGGCGCATCGGTGCGGCGCATCTCGTACTTCTGCACCAGGCTGCTGCGGCCCACCTCGCCCGCAAGCACCTTGATCTCCACCACGCCGGGTGCTTTCAGTTCTTTCAGAAAGCTGCATTCGGTGTGAACGATCACGACATACGCGGGGTTGTTGTCTGCGCTTTCCGGAAATAGTGCTATCCATTCCACGCGGGCTTGCTCAAAACAACGGAAGTACACAGTGTTGTTCACATGGCCAATCTGGTCCATGTCGCCCCAGCGCAGTGGCACAGTGGTGGTGTAGATTTCTTTCATGTTTTATCGCTGGTTGCGTTGTTCGGTGCGCCACTGCCATGGGGCAAGCGGTGCGGTTTGTTGCCACAGGCCTTTGCGTGCATTGCGGGCCTGGTCCTCCGCAGCTTCGTACATCACACGGTCTTCACTGCTTTGGCTGCGCGCAAATTCCCGGTACCACCAGGCTTGCCCGGCTTCAATGGCTTTCAGGTTGATGTCGGTTTCACCATCACACAAGCGCTGCTGGCACCCTTCTACGGGCAACACCACTTTGGCCACTTGCCGTTTGTAGCGGTCCGTGTTGTTCACCACGATCTTCACGTTTTTATTCAACACCTGCTCGGTGAGCCAGCGCCTAGATTGTTCGCCACCTGCCTGGTTTAATTCAGGTGCGTCCACTGCATGCATGCGAATTTTGTGGGTGGCACCGTCAAGGTTGCGCACCGTAATGGTGTCACCGTCAGCAACACGGGTCACCGTGGCCAGGTAAAAACTGCCCGAGGTGGCCGAGCCGGGCTGGTTTTGACTTTCTGAGGCAACGGGGCCACCAATGCCAATGTCTGGGCCGTAGGGGCTGACGTAATAACCCAGCAGGGCCAAAACCAGAGCCAACACTTTAAAGATCATATTGGGTTTAAGAATGTTCAAGGTTAAGATGGCTAGCGAGCCAAACCACGATTTTAAAAAACAGCCGAGAGTACCATGGACAGAGTAAACCTGCAGTTCAACAGCGACAACACCGTAGCCACCGTGGCTTTAAACCGCCCGGAAAAACACAATGGCGTGGACTGGCCCATGCTGAAAGAAGTGCGCAAGGTGCAGCAACAATTGGCCAGGCACAAAACCCTGCGGGCTGTGGTTCTGAAAGGCGAGGGCCCGTCTTTTTGTGCAGGGCTGGATGTGAAGTCGGTGATGAGCAACCCGAAAACTGCTGTGGTGATGTACGCCAACCTGTGGTTGCCCATGCGCAATATTTTCCAGACCTGGAGCATGGGCTGGCGCGATCTGGGCGTGCCGGTGATTGCGCAAATTCACGGCAACTGTTTTGGGGCAGGTATTCAATACGCCATGGGCGCAGACATTCGCGTGTGCACACCCGATGCGCAATTGTCCATTCTGGAGGCCAAATGGGGCTTGGTGCCCGACATGGGCGGTGCTGCGCTAGTACGTGAATTGTTGCCGGTTGATGTGGCCAAGGAGTTGACCATGACGGGCCGCGTGCTTAGTGGCCTGCAAGCCAAGGAACTGGGCTTGGTGACCCATGTGGTAGAGAATCCGGAAGAAAAAGTGCAGGCCTTGGTGGAGGAAATGTTGACTCGCTCCCCCGATTCTGTGGCGGCAAGCAAGTTCATGTTGCAACGGATTTTTGGTATTGACGAAGCGGCGCATTTGACCCAGGAACGACGCTGGCAGCGCCGCGTGCTTGGTTTTAAAAACCAGCGTATTTCGGTTGTGAAAAACAGCAAACAGCCCACCATGCCGTTTGCCAAACGACAAATTCGTTGAAATCTCGGGGCGTGCCGCATCCAGCGGCGCACTTCATGCAGTAACAACAGATTCGGGAATAAAAAACACAACACGGAGACATGCCCATGAAGGCCCTGACCCCCAACGACCAATTGTTCTTGTGGCTGGAGCGCCGCAATCAGCCTATGCATGTGGGCGGGCTGGTGTTGCTGAAACCACCCAAGGGCCAAAGCACAATCGATTACGTGCACAAGGTGGTGGCCGACATGCGCACCTACACCCAGCCGGTGGCACCGTTCAGTTTGCGTTTGAAGTCGCGATTGGGTATGTGGTTTTGGGTGGAGGACGATGAGTTTGACCTAGAGGCACACTTCATTCATTTGTCGCTGCCCAAGCCAGGCCGCATTCGCGAATTACTGGAGTTGACCTCCAAGCTGCATGCCGCGCCACTGGACCGCGCAAAGCCCCTGTGGGAAGCGTATGTCATCGATGGTCTGGAAGACGGTCGCGTGGCTTTGTACACCAAGGTGCACCATGCGTTGGTGGATGGTGTGGCCTGCATGAAAATGTTGCAGCGTTCCATGGCCGATAACCCGGAGATCATGGACATTCCGCCCCTGTGGGCCAACCCGAATTTGCGTGGGTCGGTTCAACGTTCTGAAGCCTCGGAAGGTTTGGTGACCATGCTGGGCCAAGTGCTGGATACCGCCAAAACCCAACTGTTCAGTCTGCCCAAGGTGGTGAAAGAAGTGGGGCGATCCTTGTGGCAAACCAGTGTGGCTGATCCTGACTTCGTGTCGGTCATTCAAGCGCCACGCAGTGTGTTGAACCGGCGTATCACGGCCTCACGCAGGGTAGCCGCCCAGTCGTGGTCCATGGAGCGCATCAAGGCTTGCGCAACCGGCCTGAACATGACTTTGAACGATGTGGTACTGGCCATGTGTGGCTCGGCCTTGCGTTCTTATTTGAGCGAATTGAATGCATTGCCTGCCCGCCCGCTGGTGGCGATGGTGCCTGTGTCGCTTCGAAAAGACGACACAGCGACTGGCAACCATGTGGCCTTGTTGCTGGCCAACCTTGCCACCGACACCGAAGACCCCGTGGAACGGATTGAGACGATTGCGCGTTCAGTGAACCATTCCAAAGAACGGTTTGCCAGCATGAATCAAACTGAAATCATGAACTACGTGGCCACCATGATGGGCATTAGCGGGTTCAACATGCTGACCGGTTTGGCACCCAAACTGCAGGCTTTCAACATTGTGATTTCGAATGTACCGGGCCCCAAGCACACGCTTTATTTCAATGGTGCCGAGGTGGATGGCGTGTACCCGGTCTCGCTGTTGCTCGATGGCCAGGCTTTGAACATCACCTTGAACAGCTATGCGGGCAAGCTTGAATTCGGTTTGGTGGCGTGTCGCAGAACCATGCCTTCCATGCAGCGGCTGTTGCAGTTTCTCGAAGACGGTCTGGTCGAGCTGGAGGAGGCGGCGGCCAAGGAAGCCAAAGCCAATCTGAAAAAGCGCAACGCGGCTTGAGGTTCAGTCCTCGCTGTAACGCGAGGCCATGGCAATACCAAACAGGAAGGGCCAGCGCTGGAATGAGTCGTACATAGCCTGGTCCTGTTGAATGTCTTGATACATGTTGTGATCAAAGCCCTCCAGCTGTGCGCTGAGTGCATAAATGTCATGTGCCATGTCGGCCGGTGGCATGAACAGGGCTGGTGGTGTGTTGGGGTCAAACTGTGCCATGGCTTTATTATCCCCCTTGGCTGGATGCCGCAATGTTTTGAACCGGGCCCAGCATTTTCCATGCGGCTCCCGGGGCCTTGATCCAATACGACCCCTGACTTTCCATCACAGTGATGTTGCCTTGTTGGGATACAAACCGGGTGTCGGGCAGGTCGCTGAGCAGCACCGGCCAGGTTGGCTTTTGCTGTTGCTCGGCTGGTTGTGCCAGCCAACGTGCCAACAATTCACTGAGTGCTGTGTAACTGACCGACTGCTTCACCGTTACAGGCCCGGTGCTTGTTGGCGTGTACCCGGGCGCAATCCAGTAGCCAAATACAGGCACTTTGGTAATGGCGGGTGTTGGCAATTCACGCAAGCCCACCAGTTGTCCAAATTCACCCGTCAATCCAGCGCCGTGTTCGGGTACCACCACCACCAACGCCTTGCGTTCGCTGCGTCGAATTTCCCCAAGTACGGATTGAATGTCATTCAACATCCGCTCCAGGCGCAAGGGGTAACTGTTCAGGCTGTTCAGGTTGCTGTTGGGCAAACGGTTGCCGTCGTGCAAAGTAATGCTGTTGTAGTAATAAGCCACTGCGGGCCCGCTTTGCTGAACGCGTTTGTTCCACCATGCACGCAGGTAATCACCATCGCGACCCACGCGTGAGCCATCAAAGGCTTGTACCCCCGCAGGCACTTCGTCATGGGCCACCAGTTCAGTGGCTTTGCCGCCCAGGTTTGTTTTAACAAGTTTCGAAAAGTCTTGAAAGCGACCATCGTGATTCAGCCCCATCTCCACTTCAAAGCCTACATTTCGAAGCTGCTCAAACAACATGCAACTGTTGTTGGGTGTGCTGTAAAGTGCATCGTGCGGTGTTTGCCCACATTTTCCGCGCAACAGGCGAATGGCTGCTGGCCCCGAGTAACTGGTTGCCGAGTTGAAGTTCTCGAACACAAAATCGGCTTGCCGAATGGCAGGGTGTTGGCTCTGTTTTGCATACTGCAGGTCGGCCCAGGACAGTGAACAGATTTGCAGCACAATTACATCGAAATCGGGACTTGCCACCGGTGAAAAGGGTGCCAATGCAATAGTGCGTTGCCGGTCAAAAAAACCAGCGAGTACTGCACCCGGGCCAGCACCCTCATAGGCATTGTCCCGAAGTTTGGTTTGACTTTCCTGGTCACGGGCTACTCGCAGTTTCTGAAAATCCAGCTGACCCAGAGCCAGCAGTTCGGCAGGTGACAAATTTTCACGGGTTTGAGCTTGAGGTTCAAGCACAGCCGCGGTTTTACTTGCTTGAGTTTGTTGTTGAATAAAAGGCAGCGTTTGAATCCCGAGGATGCACACAAGCCCAAACCCAACCCAACTGCTAATGCGTATGTACCGGTCGAGCACCCGAACCACCATGAAACCAAGTAGCGCGCTCCACAGCATCCAGGGTTGAATGGTGCGTTTGAGCAGTTCCCACAAATAGTCGAGCGAGAAGCCGAACAACGCCTTGATTTGATCAACCAGCGCCAAGGACACCACCAAACCCAGTTCGTGCAGCAGCAAGGCAATGGCTGGGCCAGTAAACACCAGATAGCGCAGCACCTTCATCAGCTGTTTGTTTTGATAGGCTGCGGGGTTGGTGGCAATCAGCAAGGCAAACAGGCCCAAATTCCAAAGGGGGCTGAGAGTCAGTTGCCCCGCAAAGTGCAGGCCGAACTTGATGAGAAAATAAAGGTTCCACAACAGCATGGCCCTAGTTCTCCCACTTCTCGGTTTGGTTCTTGTTGCCCATCAGGCGATTGCCCAAATCAACAGCACCGTCTTTTAACCAGGCAAACAGGCGTAGATAGCCGATCATGCCTTTTGCAAACACGTCTTTCAGGCCACCCAGTGCGCGGTCACGGGTTTGGTCTTCTTGCCAGTTCAGCCAGGCGTCGGCGCGGCCAAAGGTACACTGAATCAATTGTGTCTCTTGTTCCGGGGTTAGGTTGGTGAACAGGGCTTCAACCTGTCCGGTTTCGGTGAAGTGAATTTTCGCTGGGAACAGAAATTCTCGGTCGCCCCGGTGCAAGCCAACCTGCACCTGGCTGAATTCGCTGATGCCAGTGGTATCGGCCACAGCCAATGTCAGCCCCGCTGCTGAATATTCTTCGGTGTAGCAACTGACTGTGTAGCCGCCGGGCAGTTTCAAAAAGGCAGGCATCACCATGCGCACACGGTGGTGCACATGTTTTTGAACCGACTCGGTTGCAACACCCACGGCCGCACCCAGAATGGCCAGGTTGAAACCGCACCACAACAAGTTCATCAACACGGTGCCTGTTTCATGGGTATTGAACACAAACAGTCGAAGCAAGCCCACGGAGAAACCAAGCACATTGATCAAGAGCAAGATCAGGTAGGGCTTCGCAATGTTGGCATCGAAATAGCTTTTCTCGATCAAGCCGCCTTTCGAGGTGACGTTGAACTTGCCCAGTTTCGGATTAATAAAGGCCAGCGTAGTCGGCAGAATGATGTACCAGGACAACACGGTTTCATACACTTCAGACCAGAACGATCGACGGTATTTGCCCTGAATCACCGAGTTGGTGTAGCTGGAAATCATCAACTGTGGCAAGGCATAACTGAGAATGGTTACTGCCGCAGCATTGATCAGGTGTTGTTCAAAAAACAGGTATGCCATGGGCATGACCAGGAAGATCATGCGGGGGATACCATAGAAAAAATGCAGCATGGCGTTGGAATAACAAACGCGCTGAAAAAGGTTTAACCCCTTTTTGAACATCGGGTTGTCCGTGCGGAAAATTTGCGCCATGCCGCGTGCCCAGCGAATGCGCTGACCAATGTGGCCCGCCAGGGTTTCAGTGGCCAGGCCCGCTGCCTGAATATTGTTCAAGTACACACTGTTGTAGCCCAGGCTGTGCAGTTTAAGGGCGGTGTGCGCGTCTTCAGTCACGGTTTCTACCGCAATGCCACCCACTTCCAGCAATGCTTTGCGTTCAATCACCGCGCAGCTGCCGCAGAAAAATGAGGCGTTCCAGTAGTCATTGCCGTCCTGAATCAGGCCGTAGAACAAAGAGCCCTCGTTGGGCATTTGCCGAAATGAGTTGAAGTTGCGTTCGAACGGGTCGGCCGAGAAAAAGTGGTGGGGCGTTTGCACCAACACGCATTTGGGGTCGCGGCTGAACCAACCCATGCTGGTTTGTAAAAACGAGCGTGTGGGTATGTGGTCGCAATCAAAAATGGCGATGTACTGGCCATGCGTGTGTTTCAAGGCATAGTTGATGTTGCCCGCTTTGGCATGAGAGTTGTCCGGGCGTGAAATGTATTCAACACCAGCTTGTTTTGCAAACTCTTCAAAGGCGGGGCGGTGCCCGTCGTCCAGAATGTAAACCGTGATTTTTTCAAGTGGCCAGTCCAAGCCCTTGGCGGCATAAACCGTGGGGCGAACTACCGACAAAGGTTCGTTGTAACTGGGAATGAACACGTCCACGGTGGGCCAATCATTCAGGTTCAACTCCAGCGGCATGGGTTTGCGTTTCAAAGGCCATGCAGTCTGGATAAAACCGAAAATCAGGATAATCCAGGTGTAGGCTTCGGCTGCAACCAGGGTGTAACCCAGAAAAATTTCAGTGCCGGTTTCAAGATCAAGCGAACTGGTGAAGCGCCAAAACACATAACGTGCCAGCAGCAACATGGTCAGTGCCATCAGGCACAAGTTGGCAAAACGTTCAGGCAAGCGCTTGAACAACATGGCAAACAGATAACACACCACAATAAAAACCCACTGCCCGGCCAATGGCAGGGAGGCTTGCGCTGTGAACAGAAACAAGGTCAAGGCAGAAAGGCCCAACGCCCAGCGTAACCATTTGAAGCGCACCACAAAGTGGCTGGCGTTTTCAATACGCTGTTCAAGCCGGGCGGCGCGCACGGCATAGTCGGTGAACTTGCTAAACAGGGCACGCACTGCCCGGTAGGGGCGCTGAATCATTAGTTTGAACAGATACGCTATGGGGCTTAGCAAGTCGTGCAAAGCCACGACAACAATTTGAAACACGAAGCCTGGCAGACTTCGGCCTTGTCGGCCGTTCGATGCTTCAAGCGCACTGTTCAAACTGTTGGGACGTAACCAAAGTGCCTGAAAAAGGCGCAACAAACGAACCCGGGTTTTCAGGTTCGGAAATTCGCGCAGGTCCAGCAGGCGCTCCAGTCGGTTGATCCAGCTTGATGAGGTACTCATCCGATCTCCGCGTCGATCCAGTTGCACAGCTTTTGCTGGTCTTCCACCAGCTGTGAGCGTGGCGCGTAGTCGGCCAGCGCCAGGCCGGCGGCCAGGCTTTCTGCCAAGGCCTGGTCTTCATGCAAATAAAATGGCAACAGGCGGTGGCTTAGTTTCATCTTGCACAAGGTCCACAAATCCAGGTGCAGTACTTTGGCCGAGTCGAAGCGATTCATGAGGAAGTACGATGCGCCCCGGCTTTCCAGCAAATGTGGCAACAGTGTATCGATGCCCAATACGGAGGCAGAGTCTGGAATCAGGGTAATCAGGTTAAGATCAGACAGGGCCATCACTTTCTGGCACCAGGGGGCGGGCCAGCGCGGCAAGTCGATGATCACCACAGCATCGTCAGCAAATTCGTCTTGTTGAAACAGATCTGTCAGGCGTTGGGGCTGCTCCATCAACACGCGGTCTATAGCCAATTGCTGTGCCACGGACACTTCACCGAAAGGCAACAACTTGAAACTGGCATTGGTGGTGTTTAACGCCTGCCTAATCGGTTCGCCCTGCAAGATGACATGCGCAAGGCCGCGAGCGCTGCGACTGGAGTAGCCCAATTGAAATTCAATGTTGTTGGCCGGGTCAGCCTGCACCAGCGTGACATTGCGGCCCAACATGTTGAGCTGGGTGGCTGCGGCAATTGCAAGGCTGGTTCGTCCTGCCCCCCCAGTGGGAGACACCAAAGCAATAATGATCATGCGTCCTCTTTGTCATCGGGGCTGGCAATCCACTTGCCATGCCGCACCAACTGATCACAGTCGTCGGGCAGCTGGTTGTTGCTCCAGTTTGCCCAGTCACTTAGCCAGATTCGGGTTGTCGGGTTTTTCATCATTTTTCCCACCAACAAAATGGTGAGCAAGACACCCAGCAACAAACCACTCACGATCAGCGCAAACACTATCATTTTGCATCCTCGCTCAGCAGTGCATTCAGGCGTTGTGTCCATGGGCGATTTTGGTTCAGGGCTTCCGGGGCTTCATCCCACAGCTCCGCCAATTTCACTGGCTTGTTTTCGTCGACGCCCATCAGGTCTTGTACCGACAAAGGTTCCAGTTCTTCGTGCAAATCGGCAAGCAACTCACTTTGGGTTTCTTCACCCAAAAACTGAATATCGCCACTGAACAGCACGGGCAGGTTTTCCCGGAAACACGATTCAAGCCAGCCGCGGTAGCTGGCCTCATCGGGCTCACTGGTCCAAACTTTCAGCAGGTAAATTGCTTCCCTGGTGGCCGTGAACACACAGGTGGCCTGCGACCAATTGGCTAGGCGCAATGCGGTTTGTGCGGTCATGTGACGCATCAGGGAAAGGCGTGTCAGCGTGCAGTGCATTGACCATCGTTTGGCCAGTTGCATCATCATCAAACCCTGCGCTGCGAATGTGGGGTTGGCCACTACAGTCAACAGGCCAGGCATGAACACTTCGTGCAAGTCTCGGGCAAACGTGTTCTGGTGATTGTCCGTGGCGGTCAGGTTCATTTCTGGTTTGTTCACCTGCCCGGTGCTCAGGCCTAGCCAGGTTTCAATGCTTTCGTCTTGTAGCCACACAGTGTCCGCACCCATACGCAGCAGCACTGACGCATCTTGTGCTGTCATTTCGCCGTGTGCCTGTATGTGAATTCCGTGTTGTTGGTCCGTGCCAAAACGAAGGTTGTGGCAGGTTTGCGCCAGTTGTTTCAGGCTACCCAATACCCCACTGTCCAGCACATGGTGCATGGGCAGTTTTGACAGCGCCGTTGTGTCGTTCCACAAGTTGGTTTGCAAGCCCCACTGGCTTGGCCACCAAGGGCGAAACTCGAATTCGCCAAGATCGCTGACATCGGCCAGTCCGTCGGCAAATGTGCTCCATTCGGGCAGGTCACCTTGCACAGTGGTGACTACATGGGCCTGTGCATGGTGAGCCCATTGGTGCAGCAGGCGCATTTGCGCCAGCGGGTTTTGCCGGTTCAAGGGTTCGTCGCTGTCGTCAAACCAAAGTTCCGCATGTTCAATCACGACCAAGGCCGGCTTGAGTACACACAGTGTGTTCAGGGAACGGCAAAGTTGGCGAATGCCGTTTTTCGCATGTCCTTTGGCCCACAAGTTTCGAACTGAGACCACATCCAGACCTTTTGGGGCGCCAGCGCGTTTGAGCAAATAAGGTTCAAGCAGGTTGCGCACCTCGTTTTTAGGGCTTGCTGTGAGCCACAGGCACGACTTGAATGGTGTTTCTTCTTGCGAGTCCAGCCAGTGTTGCACCAGGCCCTGCGAAAAATGATTCGCATGGGGCGCGCGCACAACGTAGGCTCCGGGCTTGGGCAAGTCAATCATTCAAAACCTCGAGTAAGGTGCAACACCTTCTGGTGGCACGCTTAATTCGAAAAAATCACCAAACGAATACTTCAAATAAAGTTGCAAACGGTCAGGGTTGTAACCTTCAGATCGGTCGATCTCAAAATAACCGCCCACCACAAAGTTTTTTAACACCTGGCGTTCAAGTGCAAGGCGCAAACCGGTGCTGGTGCCGCCACCCGGGCCACCAATTTGCAAGGTGGGGTTGCCTTGTGCTGCAGCGGCAGCGGCAAGTTCCGGGTTCAGCGGATAAAGCGCAGTGTCGTCTTCTCGTGATTCACTGGCACCCACGCGGGCCTGGGCCTGCCAGGACCAGCCATTCACATTGCCAGTCCAGGTAATGGGAAATGTGAGCGAACCAAATGCCTGGGGGCTGTAGTAACCGCCTTGTCCAAACGTGTAAAAGCGCAGGTTCTTTTCGAACGACCACAAAAATAACGACGCACCAATTTCTACCTCATGCCCCGGGCGCTGAAACACGGTTTTACCCACAATGCCTTGCAGGTTGTACTCGGTGTTGTCGGGTATGTTTTTGCCGGTAATCAGGTTGGCCCGAGCAATGCCAACAAAGTCAAGAGTGGGGTTGAATGCCTGGTAATACACCGCGCTGACACCGTTGCGCCGTGCGCCCCCCCAGCGCTCACCAGTTAAGGGATCGATGGCCCCCGTGGTCGACAGCACGCTGCCGTTGACCATGCGCCGCGCCACTTCAAGCCGCAATGAACCTTCACCCAGGCTAGTGCGCCATTGCACACCACCCACCCAGTCATTGACCGGGTAGTCGCCCACCGTGGTGCCCAAATCAACCCGGTATTGTTCGGTTTGTACACCCACACCCACCACATGGCCTTTGTAGTTTTGATCCAGTCGGTCGCTGGCGATGGCTGGGTCGGTGGGCAGTGTGGTGCCCAGCTTTGCAAAGTTACTGGCGGTGGCGGGGTTCACGCGGCCCGAATTCGCATTCAGTGTGTCTGCGCGCAAAAACAGAGTGCGTTCAAAATCGAGTGGCAAATCCAGTTGCAAGGGGATTTCGTCACTGTCGATGCGGGACACACCTTCATCGCCGTCAATAATTGCGTTTTCATACGACATCCGCAAGCGCACCTGTCGTTTGCGCTGAAGATTTTGTTCCAGTGCCTGCACCTCCGGTTCGGCTCGCCACTTGGGTGTTGTGCCAATTGAATTGGCCAGCGCATTGAACTCGCCATTCCTCTCTTGCGCACGCAAGCCATCGAGGTACTGGCCATATTGCACCCGCTTTGCCAGTGCAGTCATGCCCTCAGTCCAGTTTTCACGGGGTACGGCATCAATTAATTCAATGGCGTCATTGCCACGGTCCTGGCGAGCGGCCAGCAGCGCAGCTGCAAATCGCATTTCCTGCCCTTTCTCCTGCGCCAGGCCTTCATCCATGACTCGCCGGGCAGCCTGTTTGCTGCCTGCATCGCCTTGGTCATCCAGAAGGGTGGCCAGGTCGTAGCGAAACCAGGGGTAGCTCGGGTTCAGGTCTACTGCGTTTTGTAGCAGCCGGGCTGCCTCAGTTTTGTTGCCCTGATCAATCTGCTTTTGTGCATTGTCAGCCAGTTGTTGTCCCTGTTCGAAGTCAGAAAGTACCGGGGCTGTGGGTACTTCAGGCTCTGCAGGCGGGGGGGGCGCAACTTCGGGTGTTGTTGGCTGGGCTAGAGCTGCCGGTGCGGGTTTTGTACGGTTGGTATTGGCTGGGCGGCGGGGGGGTTGCGCGGCACCGGGTGTTGGCGTTTGTGCAAGTGTGCTGGCACCAGCACCGCCCAGTTCAGCAAGCAGGGTTCTGTAACGGCGGTCGTCCGGGTATTGCCTGGCCAGCTCGGCCACTTGCTCGCGGGCGTAGCTGCGGCCTTCCGGGGTGCGGTTCATCAAGCGATATATTTGTACTGCAGCTTCACCCAAGGGTGGCTGTGGAAGCAATTGCCGAAGACGCTGTGGCAGGTTGGCAGGAACTTGTTCGCTGTCTGCGATATAACGCAACTCTGCAAATTGCTGCCGCTTGTCGGATGCCAAGGCAATGGCTTGTTGTAACTCAATGGAAAACGGATTGTTTCCGTGTACCAGTTGCAGTTTGCCCAGCCACACATTGGCTGCCTGCACATCGCCACGCGCAAGATCAATCAAGCCTTGCCAGCGCAAGGCCGACGCGTTGGTGGGTTCTATCAACAATATTTTGTTGAAAGACTGCACCGCCAAATCGAAGCGAAAACGTTCGTACCAGTACACCCCTTTTTCACTCAGCGCACGAATATTGGTTTGCTGCGTATTCACATTGGCATGCACTGGCGTTGGCAATATCATGGGCATTGCCACAAAGCTGGCTTGTATTGCCCATGCAAGCGTGCGGGCCCGCAGGCCATAAGTTGATTTGCACTTAGCCACAGCTTTTAACCTCTTTGCCTCGGGGTAATAATTCGCCCAAGGAATTGAATCGATAAAACTTGTCCATGTACCCTTGAGCAAACAGGCTCAAGGCGCCGTTGTAGTAACCGTATTTCAGCCACGCTTCCTTGTTCGAAGTTTTCAGGCTTTGGGTGTGAAATTTTTTAGCAAGCTCGGGCATTCCGACGGCTTGAAGAAAAGGTGCCATGCTGGCCTGAAAACCGGAAGGCCCACGCTCTGTGGAAAATTTTCCAGTCATTGGTTCAAACCACTCAGGCATGTTCTGGCGTTTTAACAGCAAGGCCGCCAAGGGCGACAGTTGTTTCAGCAAGGGCGCTGTGGTGGGGTCGTTTTCGCTGCTCATGGCGATCCACAGATAGGTGCGTATGGCGTCATAATCGCCACGTTGCTCATCGTCGGGCAAGCTCATTTCGCCGTTGTTGTACAGCACCCAGTCGGGATACTGGCCTGTGCGGCCGGTGTCCAGCAGCAGTTTCTGGCTGGCCAGGTAAACTTGGGCCCAGCGCGAGTCGTCTGCCCAGGCATTGGCAAAGCGGGCCATCATGAAAGGCGGCAGATAGCTGGGGTTAAGTTTCACCGCACCATTGTCCAGCACAAAGCCGGTGTGGCCTGGCAATATGCTTAAGCCCAAGCCGCTGACTTCCATACTTTCTTTGTTCAGAATCAAATCACCCAATGTGCGCGCTTTGTCGGCGTAGGTTTGGTTACACCACACGCGGCTGGCTTCAAGCAGGGCGTAGGCAATCCACAGGTCGGCATCTGATGCACTGTTGGCATCAATCACGCCCCAGCTTTCCCCTTTCTTGCCCCAAATCCATGCGGGCAATTGTTTGCCCATGTCGCCGGCACTCAGGTTGTTCTCAGTCCAATTCAATATGGCGTCAAACGCCTTTTGGTCTTGTGCCACCAAGGCAAAGAACAGAGCGTAGGATTGCCCCTCTGACACGGTGCGCAGGTCTTCCTGACTTCGGTCAATCACGCGCCCGTCCTCGCTGACAAACGCGCTTTTGAAACCGTCCCATGCAGGCCAGGCCTGCGCGGGCGTGGCGTTGCATGCTGCGGTAGCAGCAAGCAGTACTGCGCCCTGCCCCAGGCGTTGCAACAAATTGCGCCACAAGGCCATGGTCAATTGCCTTTTGTGCGGCGCGATGCCCGGCCAGACAACCAGCCAAATGCAAGAATCGCCAAGATCACCCCAGCCAGGGCACCACCCACTGCAATCAATGCGGGGTATTCTGAAAACGCAATACGCAAACGCAACCACCAAGGCAGAGCGCCGCTGATGTATGTTTCTCCCAGGCTGTAGCTTTGAATGTCATCGCCACGAATCAGGCTCACGCTGCCTTTGATTTTGGCAACGTCGCCATAATCCGACAGGGCAGCCACTGCGCGCTCAAAACTGTCTTGGTCGGTGCCCGTTACCACCAGCCCGGCTTTTTTGGGTGCAAGGTGTGACTCAAATCCCACAATCGCACCCAGCGAGCCTGCGGTTTGAATCAAGGCACGCGCGCTGTCGCTGGGTTGTAATTCCGTATCGCTTTGCCACAAACCCTTCAGCCACTGAATGGCTGGTGGCAGGCCCATGCTGCGTTCGGTGGCGTTCAATACCATGGGCAAATTCATGTTGGCATTATTCAGCCAATCCAGGCGATCACTGGTGCCCATGGCCAACCAGTTCTTGGTTCCAATGCCTTCGGGCTTGTCAGAAACAATCAGGGTGGTGCGAGTGGCAGGCAGACCTGTCCACTGTCCAAACAGGCCCATCACATTCAGGTAGGAACGAATTTCAAGCGGTGTGGGATTGGCGGGCAGCACAATCGCTGTGTCCGACAGGTCTGCCATAATGCTGAAGGGATAACCACCGTTGGCAAAGGCGGTCAAGTTCGGCATGCGGGTGTAGTGGGGCAGGTTGGAGAAATCCAGGGTTGATTCCGGATCGATGGATCCTCTGGCTACTTGCGATACCCGCGTGCAAGAACCACCACCTTCGGCCATAAAGCCAAATGCAAAGGCCAGTTCGTTGTTGCCACCCACGCGGAAAGCTGGAATTTGTAGCGCCTCTTCACTGGTCAGTTCAGCCTGGCCCAACAAATCAATATTGATTTTGTTTTGCACTTGTTCCGAGCGTGGGGCAAGACGGAAGGATTGAATCAGCGAGTTATTGATTTCAATGTTCAGCAGCGAATCGTTCCAGCGGGAAGGCGCTGTGTAGCGGTATTTCAAATCCATGGGGATATTGCGGCCTGCCCAGCTGAACAAGTCGGGTGGAAGGCGCAAATTGAGGCTGGCGCGTGGCTTGTCAGAACTCACTTCCAGTTGACCAGGAAAATCAATCAGCTCGGCAAAGCGCACAGGCCGGTTGGTGGGCACATAGCGCGGCGCGTCGTAAGGCTTGCGCGGGGCGCCCAAGTCCACTTTCTTGATCAGGGCCTTCTGGCCGCTCAGCACTTGGCCTTCAATCACCAGGCCATACACGGCTTGCAGCAGCTCCTCGTCGCTGCGGCCCATCACGTACAGGTGTTTTATCCAAGGGTTTTCTTTGGCACTCACAATCATCAGTGAGGGGCCTTCAATGTCGGCCTCGCTCATGCCTTCAGGCATTTTTTTGCCTTTGGTCAGAATAATGGTGTGGCGCGTTGGTGACGCAGCTTCAAGCAATTCAAACTCAGCCTGGCGGTAAAAGGCTTGCGCACCCATCCAGGAGGCCAAAATACCCGCGGCTTTCATGCTGGCTTCGGTTTGTTCCACGGGCAGCACAAGAGGCAACCGGAGCTTGCGGTTGTCTCGAGGATCGAAAAAAGGCGCTGGCAGCAGCGCCAGGTCGTTCACCAGATTCAGCGGTGTTGAGCCAATGGTCAATGTGCTTTCCGGGCGAATGTCAAACCGCAGGGTGGGGTTGCCCGGGTCCACGCACTCACTGTCGTAGGTGCCGTCGTATTCCACGCGAATGGTTGCAAAATCGGAAAACAGCAACGGGTCCAATTCAATTTCAACAGTGTGCGGTACACCGGCGCGCGCTACACTCAGCTGGGACAAACCTGAAAGCTGGTTGTTGACATACACACGCACAAAGGATTGATCGTGGCGCATACCTTGTGGGTAAAGCACCCTCAGGCTAAGGCTTGCGCGGGTTACCAATTCGTCCAGGCGAATGCCTGAATTCAAGTCCACAAAGCGGTTGATACCACTCAACCGAACCCCGTTGGGCTGTCCCATTTGGGCAAATGTCAATGTGCGGGTTCGCTCAACGGCAGGCGCAGTTTCCTGGCCGGTTGATACCGTAGCTGGTTCTCCTCTTTCTTGTGAGTACCCTGTCAGGCAAAATAGAAGAAACGCTGAGAATAGTATGTGTCGCATAAGTGGGTTCGCCGGTCGACTGGAATATAAGAACAGGTTTTTAATAAATGCCTGCTTAAATCACTGTATTCAAAAATATTTGATCAATATTTATCAATATTTTAAAAAGTATGCAGCATAGTTCGACACGTTATCCTATTGTTTTTGTATATGCTCAATTTCTAGGGCTTGTTTTATATAATTATTGCGTGAAGTGTCTAAAAGAGCACACTTTAAGAAAAGAGAATTAACAGTTTAGGGCGAACAACATGGTTTCGACAGAAGAGGTGGGGGATATTTTCGTACTGCGCGTAGACGCGGTTCGATTGGACAGTGCCGTGGGAACCATCATCCGAAATGCGGTGGTGTCCAAACTGGACCTGACACAAAAATTCGCTTTGGACATTGGGGCTGTCAAGCTGGTGGACTCTGGTGGTTTGGGGTCTCTGGTTGCTCTGCTGAAAAACATCACCAATCATCAAGGCAAGCTGGCCTTGGTGGGCATGAACAAATCTGTGCGAATGATGTTTGAGCTTTCGCGCATGGACCGACAATTTTCCCTGCTGGAAGACATGCCCAAGGCAGTTGCCTTTCTACAGCAGGCCTGATTCACAGTGACGGAACACGAGCCCAACAAACAGCTACCCCGAATCCTGGTTGTTGATGATTCGGTGGTTGAGCGAAACTTGTTCGTTCACATGGTGGCCAAGTGGGGTTATCCAGTTGAGTTTGCAGCCAGCGGCCAGGAAGCCATCGAACTCGTTGAGCGGCATCGCTTCCAGTTGGTGCTGGCCGATTGGCAAATGCCCGGCATGCAGGGCACTGAGCTTTGCGTTGCCTTGCGCCAGCTAGACCTTGGGCAGTACACCTACATTATTTTGATGTCAGCCCAAAATGATGAGGAGTTTCTCATCAAGGCGCTGGATGCGGGCGCGGACGACGTACTCACCAAACCCGTCGATGGCAATGAACTGGAAGCGCGGTTGCAGTCTGCAGTCCGCCGTATTGAACTTCAAGCCCGGCTGGCCCGAAAAACCAATGAACTCGCGCATGCCCACGATGTGATTGCGCATGACCTCCGTGCCGTATCCGGCCTTCAGCGCAGTTTTCTGCCCGAGGCGCAAAGTCCGTTTCAGGGCCTGAACTACCAGTGGTTGTCGGTGCCTTCCAAGTATGTGTCCGGTGATCATTTGCAGGTGTTCGAGCTGCAACGCGACGTGTATGGTTTTTACCTGCTTGATGTGTCCGGTCATGGCATACCTGCTGCCGTCAAGTCCATGCAGCTGGTTCAAATGTTTGCAGACCGCTCTGCCACCAGCATTGTGTTTGAAGGACGTTTGGGATCGGACGGCCAGCGTTTGGTCTCGCGCCCTCGCGATGTTGTGGCGCGCCTGAACCGGCTGTTTCAGCAAACTGAATCAGACCTTTCTTATTTCACCATGATTTACGGCGTGTTCAACACTGCCAATCGACAGGTGTCCCTGTGCCAGGCTGGCCACCCTTCGCCTTTGTTGTTGTCAGCTGGAAAACCAGCCAATGTGCTGGGCAGCGGTGGGTACCCAGTGGGTTTGTTCGATTTCGATGACTTTGAGGACATTGAGCTGACACTGGGCAATGAAGACGCCCTCATTTTGTATTCCGACGGTGTCACTGAAGTTTTGTCGGCCAGCTCCGAAGCGTTTGGAGAAAAACGCCTGCTCGATTTTGTCAATCAGCAAAGCAGTCAGGGGCGTTGGTCTGATTTGCCCGAGCGCATTCAAATGCGGGTTCAGCATTGGGGCGGCTCGGTCATTGAGCAAAAGGGTTTTGAGGACGACGTGTCTATTCTGATGCTTGCCCCGCGCCCTGGTGTATTGGACCAGCGTGATGTGGTGGATGCGGACCGGCAGGTGCCCGAACTGGTCTTTCGCTTGCAGGAAATTCAGGCCAATCTACCCAGCTCTTTGCCTGCGAACGCGGGCAAATCGATTGTTATTGTTGATGATTCCCGCAGCTTTTTAAGAATTTTCGAGGCCATGTTGCACAGTTGGGGTTACACCGTGCATTCCGCCAAGAATGGCCATGAAGCGCTGGCCCTGATTGAAAAACATCAACCCGATTTTGTGCTCACCGATTGGGACATGCCGGGCATGAGCGGTATTGAGTTGTGTGAGCAAGTGCGTGCGCAAAAACAAAATGCTTACACGTACATCATCATGATCACCGGTTACGCAAGCCGGGACGACCTTTTAAACAGCTTGCGCGTCGGTGCCGATGACTTCATGACCAAGCCGGTCAACCCCAGTGAGTTGAAAGTACGCCTGAAAACCGCCGAGCGAATCGCAGATTTGCACACGGGCTTAGAGCGCAGACACACCGAGCTTAGCCAGCTGTATGAAGCCTTGCAACGTGACATGCGTGAAGTGTCACGAATTCAACGGGCCCTGTTGCCCAAAAGCAAGCAGTACCCCTGGCCATTTGCAATTCAAACCATTTACCAGCCACAGGGTTATGTGTGTGGCAAACAAATGGGTTTGCTTGAAACCCAGGCCAATGAGCATGGTTTTTTCATGCTGAACATGGCTGGCCAGGACACGGCAACAGCGTTGCAAACCATGGCGTTGGCAAGGTGGTTTTCAATGGCCCGTGCCACGCGCGTGTTGTTTCCCGTGGAGGAAACCAGTTCAAAAATTCGGCGTTACCTGGCCAGCCCCGAGCAGGTGCTGGCCCAACTTTCAAGCATTTCGCCGTCCCTGAAAGACGAGCCTCCACAATTTGACTTGCTCTATGGCTTGATCAATCTTGACCAAGGTACCTTGTTGGTTGCCGGTATTGGCGATTGGGCTATGGTCATGGCGCAACCTGGCTTGGCACCCGCATTTTTGGGCACGCACGGCGAGCCGGGGCAGGCCCTTGGTGTTGGGCAGGTCATTTATCAAGGCGTGATCGCCCCGGGCAGCCGACTTTATTTTTACCCGCGGGAATGCGCAAACACTTTGGGCGTACCCGATATCCAGGTTTGGCAACAGTCCGTGTTGCTCGACGACACACAAGGGGATGTGCTGAGCCGGGAGTTTTCCCGCCTGCTGGATTCGGGTCGCAATGAAGTAGATATCGTGGGTGACCTGTCATTGCTTGGGATTCAGTGGCGTGAAAGTTTTGAAGTGCAGCGCCTTGCCTTGCCTTCTGCGCGGGTATCTGAATTGGCCGATGAATTTGTGCAAACTGGCTTGACCCTGCAAGACGAGTTTTCATCGCACGAGCATGCCTTCAAATTGGGCGAGTTCCTGAATTACACTGCATTCACTGCTGTTGCAGATACCGTGAACATCGGTGTATTGAGCCGTGCAGTGCGGGCATTTGTAGAAGAGTTGGCCTACACCGAGGAGGTTTGTTACAACACCGATCTCGTGGTGTCTGAGGCATTGACCAACGTCATGTTGCACGGCTTCAAAGACAAACGCCCCGAGCCTGCGCAGCTTACTGTGCTGGCCTTTCAGCACGGAGTTGGGGTGTTGATTGAAGACTGGGGCAGCAGTATTCCAGCCCATGTGCTCAGCAAAATGCACCATGAGCATTCTTTTCAAGACGATTTGAGTTTGGGCGACTTGCCTGAAGGAGGCATGGGTCTGGCATTCATGCGCATGGTGTCGCGGCGTTTCGTGTACCAGGCCAAGCAGAATCAGCGCGGCAATCGCTTGTTGTTGCTGCTGTAAACCCGCCGGTTCAGTTTTTGTTGTCGCCCGTGGCCGGTGCCTCTGGTGGTACCCAGCCAGTGGGTTGAAATGCAGGATTGTTCGGCATTTCCTCTGCCATTTTGTCGATCAAGCCCACAATTCGTTCATCCACAAATTTGCTGGCCGATTTTTGCAGGGCCCGTGACACTTCCGATTCAATCGCCGTCATGGCCAAGGGGCGAATTTTCCAGATCAATTGCGCCAGCCTGGGCAATTCTTCCTTGGGTGGCAGGTTGTCGCCGTATTGGTCCAGTTCTTTCACAAACAGCGAAACGGCTTGGTCGCAAAAGCTTTCAAGATGGCCACGCAGCGACGCAATCAAATCCAGCAAGTCGAGTAAGGGCAAACCGGCACTGGCCATTTCCGCACCAGCATGCAAAATTTTCGGGCTGGGTGCACGGTAACGTAAACCATCGGGTTCCAGCAGGCCAAGCTCAATTGTTTTGGCCAGGGCACCACGGCTTAAGCTGGTGCCAAACAAGGTGGCCAAATGCACCGGGTTGTAATTCTTTGGTATTTCATCTGTCCACGGGCTGGTAATTGCATGCGTTAAACCCAACAGCTGGCGAAGGTCGTAACCCTTGTCAATGGCGTCCAGCATTTCCTGAATATTGCTCAGGGTGTAACCGCGCCCCAACATTTGCCCAATCAGCTTGAGTCGCGACAAATGGTCTTCACTGTAAAAACCCACGCGCCCACGTTTTTCGGGCGGGGCCAACAGGCCCCTGTCTTGATAGGCACGTACATTGCGCACTGTGGTGTTGGCGGTGCGCGCAAGTTCATCAATGGTGAACTCGCGACCCTGCCCACTGGTGGAAGTGTCTTTGTTTGCCGACGATTTTTTGAAGCGGAATGAAACCATTTAAGAATTGTAACCAAATGTGAGAGTATCTAGCCAACCAAGCTTGACGCAGTACGCGATTATGAACAAAACCCTACTTGTTGCGCTGGGCCTTTTCGGCTTGGGCAGTTGGGCCAACGCCCAAGACATTCAAAACAAAACCCTGGACGAAGAGGCACTTCGTGCCTGCCTGTTTCTTGAAGACGACCAACTTCGCCTGCGCTGCTTTGATGATGCCACAGGCAGAAGCCTGGTGGTCAAAGATGGTTCCGCTCCTGAAGCAGCCGCGGCCATTGACGGGGGGTTGTTGTTGTACAAACGCAGCGAAGACACCACCCTGAGCTGGCTGGATCGCCGCTGGGAGCTGGCCCCTTCAGCCAAACGAGGCACTTTTTCCATACGCCCGTACCAGCCTGTTTACCTGTTGCCGGTGTATCACAACAAATCACCGAACATTCGCCCCACCAGCCCGAACCCCGCCAACACAGTGCAGCCGGGTGATGCGCCCGAGAATCTCGATCGCAATGAATTGAAATTTCAGCTCAGCCTGAAAACCAAGGTGATGGAGAACATGTTTGGTGACAATGGTGATTTGTGGTTTGGCTACACGCAGTCCAGCCGTTGGCAGGTTATGAACCAGGACATTTCCCGCCCTTTTCGGGAAACAAATTATGAACCAGAGCTGATTTTCACCTGGCGCTCCAGCTGGAGCGAGTTCAGGGAGGCCACTGGTTGGGAACCTCGCCTACTGGGCTTGAGCCTGAATCACCAGTCCAACGGGCGGGCCTTGCCACTGTCGAGATCCTGGAATCGCTTGATCGGCATGGTCGGGTTTGAGCGTGAAAACACCATGGTTCAATTCAGGCCCTGGTTGCGCATTGCCGAAGATGCCGCCGAAGATGACAACCCCGACATCAGCGATTTCATGGGCCGTGGCGACATGTTGCTGGTCCACAAACACAATGGCCATGAATATTCCCTGCTGACCCGCCATAACTTTCGCGGTGGCGATGAATCTCGGGGCGCTGTTCAATTTGACTGGGCATTCCCGCTCACCAGCAACTTGCGTGGTCATTTGCAATATTTCACCGGTTATGGCGAAAGCCTGATTGATTACAATTACAAATCCGATTATCTGGGTATTGGTTTGTCTTTGGTGGGGTGGTATTGAACGTGTGGTTGAAGTGTGCTTTTGTCGCCTGCCTTTTGTTCACCGGGGTGGCGCAGGCCAATGAGCCCGTTGTTTTTGTCCTGGCCGCCACTGAGAAGGTGGTGGTCACCAATCCGAAGGGTCAACAACAATACAGTGCCCTTCCCACCCAACGCCTGTTGCATGGTCATACCATTGCAGTGCCCAAAGGGCAGCGATTCTCTGTGTTGATCTTGAACACCGGCAATCGAAGGGTCTACAACGGACCCGCCCGGCTCAAGGTAATTGCTGACACTGTTCGCGTGTTGAGCGGGCCAGCTGTGAAAGTCTTTCCTCTGGAGCAAGCCCATCTGGATTTGGTTGATCAATGGATTAATCTGTATACCCGCCCGCGCGGTGTGTTGCCAGTTAAAGGCGACAAAGCTGATAAAACCGAATCGGCCGAAAGTGACGCACTTCGCGTTTTGCAACCCATCGACGGATCGCTGCTGTTGACCCGTAATCCGGAATTTATATTTCAGGGCGATTTGCCGAGAGAAGGCAACTTGATGTTGTTTGATTCAAGAGGCAAGCGATTTTGGGTTGAACCCCTGGAGAGCGAGTATGTCAGTTTGCCGCCTGCCGCAAAATTTGAGTGGGGCCAAAGTTTTACCTGGGAAGTACGGCGCCTGACCGGTGGCCGCGTGGTCAGTGGCAGTTTTCACATTGCCAGTGAAGAAACCGCGCGCAGTTTGCTGGAGGCACGGGTGCCGGACACTGCAGGCACTTTGCCCGAGGCAAAGCTGTTTTATGGCATGCGCCTTCAACTGGCCAAGGCCTACAAGGAAGCCGATGAGGTGTGGGCGTCTTTGGGCATGGTATTGACCGCGCAGGGGCAACCCAGCCGAATTCGTCCTTAGTCGCTGCCGGGTAAATCCCTAGCCGTCCAGTTCTTCCCAGCGGGCATACGCTTTCAGCAGTTCATTTTCCAGGTCAACCATGCGGGCTTGCGCGGCAGTCACTGTGCTGGCTTCTTGCTGGTAAAAATTAGGGTCACCAATTTTTGCCACCAGTGCTTCCTGTTCTGTTTCCAGTTTCTCGATCAGCGCGGGCAGCATTTCGAGTTCACGTTGCTCTTTGTAACCCAGTTTTTTAGTCTTCTTGACAGGTGTTGGTGCAGTAGCTGCAACTGTCGGTTGTGCAACGGCGGGTGGGGCAGGTGGTGCAGCGTTGGGCGTGTTGGTCTTGCCCACATTGGCCCAGGGGTCGGTGGTGCGTTGGCGCAACCAGTCGTCATAACCGCCCACGTAGTCGCCCACCACACCATCGCCTTCAAAAACCAGGCAACGGGTCACAATCTGGTTCAAAAATTCCCGGTCGTGGCTCACCAAAATCAGCGTGCCCTGGTAGGCCATCAGTTTTTCTTCCAGCAACTCCAGGGTTTCAATGTCCAGGTCGTTGGTGGGTTCGTCCAGCACCATCACGTTCGAGGGTGTTGAAAACAACTGTGCCAGAATCAGCCTTGCGCGTTCTCCACCCGACAAACTGCGCACGGGTTGGCGGGCGCGGTCGGGTGTGAACAGAAAGTCTTGCAAATAGCCGATCACATGCTTGGCCTGCCCATCGATGGTAATGAATTCCTTGCCTGCACCAATAATTTCAACTGCGGTGTCTTCTTCATTGAACTGGCTGCGCAACTGGTCGAAGTAGGCAATCTCCAGTTTGGTGCCCAACTTGATGTGGCCTGAATCGGGTGGCAACTGCCCCAGCAACACTTTCAGTGCAGTGGTTTTGCCAATGCCGTTGGGGCCGAGGAAGCCGATTTTTTCACCGCGCAAAATGGTGTTGGTGAAGTTGCGCAAAATTGGCAAGTCGCCCAACTGTTTATTGATGTCGGTCAGCTCAGCGACTACTTTGCCGCTGCGTTCAGCCTCCTGCACCTGTACTTTCGCACTGCCCACCACATTGCGTCGATCTGAAAACTGTTTGCGCATTTCCATCAATGCGCGCACGCGGCCTTCGTTGCGGGTGCGTCGCGCTTCAATGCCACGGCGAATCCACACTTCCTCTTCAGCCAGTTTTTTATCGAACAGCGCGTTGGCCTTTTCCTGGGCATGCAGAAATTCCGCCTTGCCTTTCAAAAATCCCTCATATCCGCCCGACCAGCTTTTCAGCATGCCGCGATCAAGGTCGCACACCCGTGTGGCCAGCTTTCGCATGAATGAACGATCGTGACTCACGAAAATCACAGCACCTTTGAACTGGCGAATCTGCTCTTCCAGCAATTCAATGCTGGGAATGTCCAGGTGGTTGGTGGGTTCATCCAGCAACAGCACGTCGGGGTTACTCACCATGGCTTTGGCCAGCATCACCTTGCGCTTCATGCCGCCCGACAACTTGGCAAAGGGCAAGTCCGCAGGCAACTTCATGCGGGAAAGCATTTGATCCACTTCGCTTTCCAGATGCCAGCCGTGGTGCTCGCCCAACTCATGTTGTGCTTCTTCAAGCACTTTGGCCTGAGCGGGTGTCAAAGAGTCATGATCCAGCGGACCCAGTGTGCGGCTGATGCTGATGTGTTCGCCCAAGGTACCGAAGCCTTGTGCCACAACATCAAAAATGGTGTCGTCGTGTTCCTGGGGCACGGCTTGTTCAAGGCAGGTCATGCGCAGGCCGTCCTGTTTAATCACCAGGCCATCTTCAGGCGTGGTTTCGCCCGTCAGAATGCGAAACAGTGTACTTTTGCCCGTGCCGTTGCGGCCCACCAAGGCCACGCGCTCACGTTCCTCAATTGAAAAATCAACCTGATCCAGCAGCACAGTGGTACCTATCCGGTACGTGGCGGCTTTTAAGCCCAACAACATGGTTATTCCTTTCGTATTTGTCTGGTGGTGGCCAGTGCCAATGCACAGCACAGGGCAGCATCGGGGGTGAACTGCCAGGCGTTGATTGCTTCAACGCAGGCATTGGGTTTCATTAACTGAAATGCACCCACTTCGCCATCGCGGTTTTTGGGGCGGCGCCCCGGCTTTAACTGGCCATGAAACAGAATGACTGTTTCGTAATGCCAGCCACCATACAGCAAGGGGCGGCTTAACACCAGTTCATGGCAGTTTAAAGGTTCAATCCAAGCAAAATCGTCTGAATTCAGCCCGGCTTCCTCCTCCAGTTCCCGCCACAGTGTGTTGTCAATACTCTCAGCGCTTGCAATACCGCCTGCTGCCAGGTTATCCAGCATGCCCGGGTTTTCGTGCTTGGTCGCGGCGCGCACACCTGTCCACACGCAACCTTTGTGGTTCTCAACATGCACATGCACTGCTCGGCTGCGAAATCCCAGCGTTTTGAACAAAGCCCGCTCGGCCGTGGCCAACACCTGTCCTTGCCTGGTTAGCAACAATTGTTCTTCATTGCGCCAGCCCGGCACCAGGCCCATGGCTTTCAGCATGTTCCCAGCAGTGGCCAGTTTGGCGCTCAGTGCTTGTGGCCCTTCTGTATGTTTGCACTCTATGCCCTGGCCAGTGCTCACGCAGACCAGGCCCGCTGCATTGAAAACTTTCTCAAAGGTTTGCTGGTGTTGGGTGTCCCAATGGCCCAGGTGCTCGCCATTGAGCAACCATGGAATAAATTGTCGGGCCAGCGCACTGGTGTTGTCTCGCCAGCGGTTGACGAAGGGTTGAAACTGAACTGGCAATGTGTTTAGCAACCAGGCTTTGCTCGCATCAATCATGGCAAGGCCTTCAGGTTTGAATCAGCTTTTTGGTGTTTTGAATACTCATCAAAATACCGGCACCCATACCCAGTGTCACCATGGCGGTGCCACCGTAACTCATCAAAGGCAGAGGTACGCCCACCACAGGCAAAATACCGCTGACCATGCCAATGTTGACAAAGGCGTAGGTGAAAAAAATCAAGGCCATGGCACCTGCCATCAGGCGTGAAAACAGGGTGGGCGCGTTGCCGGCGATCACCAGGCCCCGAATAATCAGGCAGGTGTAGAGCGTTAATAGCACCAGGCAACCCAGCAGGCCGAATTCTTCTGCGAGCACCGCAAAAATAAAGTCGGTGGTGCGTTCGGGAATAAATTCCAGGTGGGTTTGGGTACCCTGTAAAAACCCTTTGCCGGTAAATCCGCCCGAGCCCACGGCCACTGTCGATTGAATAATGTGAAAACCTTTGCCAAGCGGGTCTTGCGTGGGGTCTAACAATGTGAGCACTCGCTGGCGCTGGTAATCGTGCATCAGCGTCCAGAACAGGGGCAGACTGGCCAAAAACAAGCCGGTGAGCCAAGCGATCACTTTCCAGGACAGCCCTGCAAAGAAAATCACAAAGAAGCCCGAGCCCAATACCAGCAGTGCTGTACCCAGGTCGGGTTGTTTCAGAATCAAAATACCGGGAATGGCCAAGATAACCGAAGCCACTGCGAATTCACGCCAGCCAGACACATTCTCCCGTTGTTGGAAAAACCAGGCCAACATCAGTGGCATGGCAATTTTCATAATCTCCGACGGTTGAATCCGGATAAAACCCAGGTTAAGCCAACGTTGCGCACCTTTTGAAATGTCGCCAAACAGCTCAACAGCAATCAGCAAAACCACGCCCACCACATACAGCGGCACTGCGATTCGCATCAAAAATTGGGGTTTCAGGTTGGCGGTTACCCACATCACCAAAAATGCAATCAGCAAGTTGCGTGAGTGGTCGATAAATCGCCCCTCGAAATCAAATGCTGCGCTGTACTGGGTGATCAAGGCAAACACAACCAATGACAGCAAAATCGTGCTGAGTACCGGGTCAAAAACGGTCAGGAATGGCTTGATTCGCGGCCAAATGGGTTCACGTTGAATGGCGCGGTTTCGGTTCACGGCAGAGACTCTCCGCTGATTGTTCGATCGGCAGCCTGTTCAGCAGCCTGAGGTAGCGGCAATACAATCGAGGGGTCGTTCTCCGCTTCAATTTGCCAGTAAGTGTCGAGCACTTTTTTAATGGCGGGTGCGGCAGACTGGCTGCCAAACCCCCCGTTCTCAACAATTGCAGCCAAGGCAATTCGAGGTTGTTCCATGGGTGAAAACGCTATAAACCAGCCGTGGTCTCGAAGGCGTTCGGCCGAGGCAGCACGGTCTTTGTAGGTTTCGCCCTGCTTTAGTCCAAACACCTGTGCAGTTCCTGTTTTACCCGCCACTTCATAGCTTACGTCCCTGAAAACGCCGCGGGCCGTGCCTTCAAGCACCGCGCCTCGCATGCCCAGTTTGACTGAATCAACATGCCGTTGTTGCAAGTTTAGCTGTTTAAAAGCTTCCAGTGGTTTTTCAGTCACCTGGCCGCTGACCGGGTTCTGGAAGGCCCGAACCAGCCGGGGTGTTGCGTTCATGCCGCCGCTGGCCAGCACCGCTGTGGCGTGGGCCAATTGCAGCGGGGTGTAGTTGTTGTAGCCTTGCCCAATCGCCACTGAAATGGTCTCGCCCGAATACCAACGCTGCGCTTCGGCCTTCTTGAAAGCGCCTGCTTTCCATTCCCGAGAGGGCAGCACACCCGTGCGTTCGCCGTCCAGGTCGATGCCTGTGCGCGATCCAAAGCCAAAACGGCCCATGAACTCCGAAATAATGTCGATGCCCATCTCGCTGCCCAGCATGTAGTAGTAGGTGTTGCACGACTCGGCAATCGACTTGTACATGTCCACCATGCCGTGTCCGCCAATTTTGTCGTCCATGAACCGGCGTGAACCAAAATCAAAATAGCCAGGGTCACGCAGCGTGCTCGATGCGGTGCGAAAGCCTCGCTCCAGCGCGGCCAGTGCCATAAAGGGTTTGAAGGTAGAGCCTGGCGGATAGGTGCCCGCCAAAGGGCGGTTCAGCAATGGCCGGTCAATACTTTCGTTCAGCAATTTCCAGTTTTCGGAATCAATGCCTTCCACGAACAGGTTGGGGTCAAAACTGGGTGCGCTCACCATGGCGAGAATGTCACCGTTGCGCGGGTCAATTGCCACCAGGGCGCCACGTTTGCCCTCCAGGGCTTTCTCGGCCGCTTCTTGCAGGCGAATATCGATGGACAACATCAGGTTTTCACCCGGCACCGCAGGTGAGCGTGACAGCACGCGCACGGCCCGCCCGCCCGCCGAGGTTTCTACCTCTTCAAAGCCCGTTCGCCCATGCAGCTCGGTTTCATAGCGCTTCTCAAGGCCGTCTTTGCCAATGTAGGCAGTACCCCGGTAGTTGTTGGTTTGGTCCAGTTCTTCGATCCGTTCCTGATCCCTTGCAGAAATACGACCGATGTAGCCCAGCAAGTGCGCTGCATGGGGACCGTATGGGTACTGACGGAAAAGGCGAGCGCGAATTTCCACGCCTGGAAAGCGGAAGCTTTGTACCGCAAAACGGGCCACTTCTTCATCGGTGAGGCGTGTGCGAATCGGGATGGACTCAAACCGTTTGGATTCAGCGCGCAGTTTTTTGAACCGTCTGCGGTCCAGTGCTGAAATTTCGACAATCTTGCCCAGCTCGTCGATCATCTCGTTCAGATTGTCGATTTTCGAAGGCGTGATTTCCAGCGTGTAGGCCGAGTAATTGTTGGCCAGTACCACCCCGTTGCGGTCCAGAATCAGACCCCGGTTCGGCACCAGCGGCACAATCGTGATTCGGTTGTCTTCCGCTTTGGATTGGTACTTGTCATAGCTGATCACTTGCAACCATAGCAAGCGTGCCACCAACACCAGAAACAACAGCACCACAAAGAGCCCGGCCAGAAACAACCGAAACCGGAACTGTTTGATGGCTTGTTCTGGGTGGTTAAACTCGGTCATATCGGGCGGTCGTTGTCACGGTTTTCTGGCAGTTTTTGTGGGGCCAGCAGCAAGAACTGTGTCAGCGGCCACAAGGCGGCTGTCAGTACGCTCTCCGCGAATATCCAGGCGCCCGGGAAGGTGCCGCCGAACATCACCCGAATAATGACTGTGATGGCTTGGGCCGCCAGCAGCAAGGGAAAAATGTGGGCCGCTTGCATCATCGGGGAAAACCACATCACCCTGCGGTGAATGGTGATCGCGAAGTAAGACAGCAGGGTGTAGGCCAGTGCGTGTTCCCCGAACACGCTGGCCGAATGTACGTCGACTGCCGCGCCGAAGCACCAGGCCACGCCAATTCCGATTCGTCGCGGTTGCCGAATGTTCCAGAACACCAATACCAAAGCCAATAAATCGGGCGTAACCCAATTTCGGTCGACTGGAATGAATTTGAACAGCAAGGCAGCCATCAACGAAAATGCAATGAACCAAGGGTTTACCGGGCGCAAAATTTCGGAGTTGCCGAATGGATTAATTCCCATTGCCAGCCTCCGTTGTGTTTGTCGAGGTGGGGGCGGTGGCTGGTACTGGGTTGTTGGTGGGCGGGCTGGCCGATTCTGTGTTCGGTGCATTATTCCCCGGCATGGGTGCACTGGCGGCTGGCTGCGCATCGTTTGCAATTTTTTCGCGGAAGGTGTCGAGCACCAGCACAAACCGGTGTCGCTCTACGCCAGCAATGGGTTCACAGAAAATACTGGCAAAGGCATAGCGCGAATTTCGTTCGACCCGAATGACTCTCGCCACAGGAATTCCTCTGGGGTATACGCCGTCAAGCCCCGATGTCACCAGCAGGTCATTGTTTTCAATGTCAGCGTTGGCCGCCATGAAGCGAAGTTCAATCAGCCCGCCGTCCAGCCCGCCATAGGCAACGCTGCGAATGCCATTCCTCAGGTTTTCAACGGGAATAATCTGTTCTTTGTCGGTGATCAGGCTAACCTCGGCCCGACTCGGGAAGGCGCGGGTGACCTGGCCCAGCAAGCCCAATTCGTCGATCACCGGCATGCCTTCTTTGACACCCTGAATCAAACCCTTGCCGATGATTATTTTGCGCGAGAACGGGTCGCGTGCATCGCTGACAATTTCGCTGAGAATGGAGCGCTTTACTTTCAGTGTGTTGCCCACGTTCATCAATTTGCGCAGCTTTTCATTTTCCTGGCGCAGGGTTTCAAGTTCGTGCAGGCGTTGTTTGTCTTGAAGTTGCTCGAGAATCAAGGTTTTATTCTCGGATTGGAGTGTGTCCAGCGATGTGGCGTAGTCCACACCAGCCTGACTCCATTCGATGGGCAGGCTGGCAATTTTTTGCAAGGGGTAAAGCACCGTGCCCACTGCTTTGCGCACCACTTCCATGGCGGCAAAGCGTGAATCGAGAAACAACAAACCCACCGAAAGCGCGACAAAAAAGGCCAGCCGCACGCGTGCGGATGGACCTTGTTTGAACAACGGTGGTGGTGTGTACTCCATAGGCTTTTAGCCGGTTCAATGCTGGCTATGTAACAAGCCGGAGTTCGAACCGTTTTAAGTTACTTACTCACTGGTGAAAATGGTGCCCAATTTGTCCATGCGTTCCAGCGCAAGACCGCAGCCTCGAACCACGCAAGTTAGCGGGTCTTCGGCCACGTGCACCGGCAAACCGGTTTCTTCCATCAGCAGCCGATCCAGGTCGCGCAGCAAAGCGCCGCCGCCGGTCAGCATCATGCCGCGTTCGGCAATGTCGGCACCCAGTTCAGGCGGGGTTTGTTCCAGCGCAGACTTCACTGCCGAAACAATCGCGTTCAAGGGTTCGGTCAACGCTTCCAGAATTTCATTGGATGAAATCGTGAAACGGCGTGGAATGCCTTCCGACAAATTGCGGCCGGTCACTTCCATGTCTTTCACTTCTGAGCCGGGGAATGCTGAACCGATCTGCTTCTTGATGGCTTCAGCCGTGGGCTCACCAATCATCATGCCGTAATTGCGGCGAATGTAGCTGATGATGGCTTCATCAAATTTGTCGCCGCCCACGCGCACGCTGCCGGCGTACACCATGCCGCCCAAGGAAATAATGCCCACTTCAGTGGTGCCGCCACCAATGTCGACGACCATGGAGCCCGATGCCTCAGACACCGGCAGGCCAGCGCCGATGGCTGCGGCCATGGGTTCTTCGATCAGGTAAACCTGAGAAGCACCCGCGCCCAACGCGCTTTCGCGAATGGCACGCCGTTCAACCTGAGTAGACCCGCAGGGCACGCAAATGATGATTCTGGGGCTGGGTGAAAACAGGCGGCTTTCGTGAACCATTTTGATGAATTGCTTGAGCATTTGCTCGGTCACGGTGAAATCGGCAATTACGCCGTCTTTCATGGGGCGAATGGCCTCAATATTGCCAGGCACCTTGCCCAACATTTGCTTGGCTTCAAGGCCAACCGCCGTGATGGTTTTTTTGCCATTGGGGCCACCTTCCTGGCGGATGGCAACCACAGAAGGCTCGTCGAGAACGATGCCCTTGGTGCGGGCGTAAATTAGCGTGTTGGCCGTGCCCAAATCAATGGCCAAGTCGTTTGATAAGTAGCTGCGTAGAAACCCAAACATGGTGATGTTCTAACCTGTGTTGTGTAGTTGGAGAGCTGCCAAGCCCGCGAAGCTCAAAGTTGTCTAGAAGTTGTCCGGTTCGCCACTATTTATGGGACTTCACTTGTCAAGTGGCATAACTACCGATGATAACCTATAAAATAAGCAGACTTTGATCAACACAGACTTTCACCAAGCGGCTTTTGCATCATTTAGAAGCGATGCTCAGGCCTGCTGGTCGGCGGAGAAAATTTATGTCCCTTGATTCCGGACAAATTGCAAAAATTGCGGCCTTGTCGCGCTTGAAAGTGGCGCCCGAGCAGGCTCAGGTCCTTGAGCAACAATTGAACAACATCATGCAACTGGCCGATCGCTTGAGCAGTGAAAACACCGAAGGCGTTGAGCCGTTGGCGCATCCTCTGTCGCTGATTCAACCCATCGCGCTGCGCTTGCGCGAAGACGCCGTGACTGAGGCCGACAATCGCACCGCCAATATGGCCAACGCACCGGCCGCCGAGAAAGGCCTGTTTTTGGTGCCCAAGGTCATTGAATGATCGTTTATCAAGAATTCAGTCCTCCTAATTTAAGAAAATCCGATATTGGAATGTGGTTTTAAGCATGTCATCCAGAATTCAAAGTATTTCCCAGCTGCGCGCCTTGCTGGACGAGAAAAAAACCAGTGCCGTTGAGTTGGCGCAAGATGCTTTGCGCCAAGCTGGTGAGCAGTCCAGGTTGAACGCATTCGTGGACATTCGCGATGACCTCACCCTGCAACAAGCCAAGGCCGCTGACGCACGCATGGGCGCGGGTGAAACCGGTGCCTTGTTGGGTATTCCCACTGCGCACAAAGATATTTTTGTCACCCAGGGCTGGACCAGCACAGCGGGCTCCAAAATGCTGGCTGGCTACCAAAGCCCTTTTGACGCCGAAGTGGTATCGCGTTTGAACGCTGCGGGCGCAGTGAGCATTGGCAAATTGAATTGCGATGAATTTGCAATGGGTTCATCGAATGAAAAAAGTGCCTATGGCCCTTGCCTGAACCCTTGGGACACCTTGGCCGTGCCGGGTGGTTCGTCTGGCGGTTCAGCTGTGGCAGTGGCCGCGGGTGTAGTGCCGTTTTCAACCGGTACCGACACAGGTGGTTCCATCCGCCAGCCCGCTTCACTGTGTGGCATTACCGGTATCAAGCCCACTTACGGCAGTTGCAGCCGCTACGGCATGATCGCTTACGCCAGCAGCCTGGATCAAGCTGGTCCCATGGCACACAGCGCACGTGATTGTGCTTTGGTGCTCAACACCATGGTGGGCTTTGATGCGAAAGACAGCACCAGTGTTCAACGGCCAACTCCGGATGAAGATTTCACTGCCAGCTTTGGAAAGCCCCTTCGCACTGGTAATGCTGCAAAGCCACTGGCTGGTGTGCGCGTGGGTTTGCCCAGCGAATTTTTTGGTGAGGGTTTGGCTGCCGATGTGCGTGCACCGATCGACGCTGCATTAAAACAGCTGGAAGCCATGGGCGCCGCGCTGGTGAACATCAGCTTGCCGCGCACGGAGTTGTCCATTCCCGCGTATTACGTGATTGCGCCTGCTGAAGCCAGCTCTAACCTGTCGCGTTTTGATGGTGTGCGTTACGGCCACCGCGCAGCCGAGTACAGCGATTTGAAGTCCATGTACGAGAATTCGCGCAGCGAGGGCTTCGGCCTTGAAGTACAGCGCCGAATTATGGTGGGTGCGTATGTGTTGTCGCATGGTTATTACGATGCGTATTATCTGCAAGCCCAGAAAATTCGCCGCCTCATTGCGCAAGATTTTCAAGCTGCTTTCCAGCAGTGCGATTTCATTGCCGGTCCGGTTAGCCCCACGGTTGCATGGAATTTGGGCGAGAAGTCGGCTGACCCGGTGCAAATGTACCTGGCCGACATTTACACGCTCAGCACAAGTTTGGCTGGCTTGCCCGGCATGAGCGTGCCCGTGGGGTTTGGCGACAAAAATCGCCCTGTCGGCATGCAATTGATTGGCAATTATTTCAAGGAAGGGGAATTGCTGGCGCTGGCTGACCATTATCAAGCTGCCACCGATTGGCACCTTCGTACACCGTCTTAAAAAGGGATCGCACCATGCAATGGGAAATTGTGGTGGGTCTTGAAACCCACACCCAGTTAACAACCGAATCAAAAATTTTCTCCGGTGCAAGCACTGCTTTTGGTGCAGAGCCCAACGCGCAGGCCTGTGCTGTGGATTTGGCACTGCCTGGTGTGCTGCCCGTGATGAACAAAGCGGCAGTTCAACGCGCCATTCAATTTGGCCTGGCAGTGGGCGCCAAAGTGGCCGAGCAGTCGTTGTTCGCCCGCAAAAACTATTTCTACCCGGATCTGCCCAAGGGTTATCAAATCAGTCAGTTTGAAATTCCGGTGGTGCAGGGCGGTACGGTCAGCTTTTTGCTGGGCGATCAAATGAAAACAGTACGCTTGGTTCGCGCGCATCTGGAAGAAGACGCGGGCAAAAGCCTGCATGAAGACTTCGCAGGCCAGTCGGGCATCGACTTGAACCGTGCAGGTACGCCCTTGCTTGAAATTGTGACCGAACCCGACATGCGTTCGGCCGAGGAGGCAGTGGCCTACGCCAAAACCCTGCACACACTGGTTACGTGGCTTGGTATTTGCGATGGCAATATGCAGGAAGGCAGTTTCCGCTGCGACGCCAACGTATCGGTTCGCCCCAAAGGCGAAACCAAGCTGGGCACACGCTGCGAAATCAAAAACCTGAACAGCTTCAAGTTTTTGCAAGCCGCCATTCTTTATGAAGCACAGCGCCAAATCGAGATCATCGAAGATGGCGGCACAATCAAACAGGAAACGCGACTTTACGACCCCGATCGCAACGAAACCCGATCCATGCGCAGCAAGGAAGATTCGGAAGACTATCGTTACTTCCCCGATCCCGACCTGCCACCGCTGATGATTTCTGCGCAGTGGGTTGAGCAAGTGCGTGCCGAAATGCCCGAATTGCCTGGTCAAAAGCAGGCGCGTTACACCGCTGAGCTGGGTTTGAGTGAATACGATGCGGTGACGCTCACAGCCAGCCGCGCCATGACCGATTACTTCGAGGCGGCGCTGGCCGCGGCGGGCGCAGACAAAGCCAAGCCTTTGGCCAACTGGTTGTTGGGCGAGTTCTCTGCAAGCCTTAATCGTGACGACAAAACCCCAGCGGAATCGCCAATTGCTCCCGCCCTGATGGCGGCTTTGGTGAAACGTGTGGTAGATGGCACTTTGAACAACAAAACCGGTAAAGTGGTGTTTGCTGCTTTGTGGGACGGCAAGTACAGCGATGTTGATGCTTGTATCAAGGGCGAGGGTTTAGAGCAAATCTCCGACTCGGGTGCTGTTGAAAAAATGATCGACGACGTACTGGCAGCGCACCCTGGGCCAGTGGCCGAGTACAAAGCCGGTAAAGAGGCGTCATTTAACTTTCTGGTGGGGCAGATCATGCGTGCAGCGCGTGGAAAGGCCAACCCGGCGCAGGTGAATGAGATTTTGAAAGCCAAGTTGAGTGCGTGATTCCTTCGCCAACCCGACTGGGTTGCCTGCTTCCTCACTAAAAACCGCCTGATCAGCGCGCCATCCTCAAAGCGGATAGTCGTAATCCGCAATCAAGGGCGCGTGGTCTGAAAACTTCTGGCCCTTGTGCACATTTACTTCGCGAATCAGGTCACGCAACGCCGGGCTGACCATTTGGTAATCAATTCGCCACCCCACATTCTTGGCATAAGCCTGCCCGCGGTTGCTCCACCAGGTGTAGCAACCGTCCGTTTCTTCCGGGTACAGCACACGGTAGGCGTCCACCCAACCACGTTTTTCAATCACATTGCCAATCCAGGCACGTTCCTCGGGTGTGAAGCCGCTGTTCTTTAAATTGCCTTTCCAGTTTTTCAGGTCAATTTCTTTGTGAGCGATGTTCCAGTCGCCGCACAATACAACAGGCTTCTTTTTGCTTTCAAAATCATCAAAAATTTGCCCAAAATGATCTAAAAACCGGAATTTTGCTTCCTGTCTTTCTTCGGAGCTGCTGCCGGATGGAAAGTAGATCGACGACACAATCATATTTTCGAATTCAGCCGTCACCATACGTCCTTCTGCGTCGAATTCCGCATTATTCAGCCCGTAAATTACATTAAGTGGTTCTACTTTGCAGTAAAGGCCAACACCGCTGTAGCCTTTTTTTTCTGCGGCCTGAAAGTAGCCTTTGTACATGCCGGGTTGTAAGTGCTCAGGGCCAAGGTCCGCCAGGTGGGCCTTGATCTCTTGCACGCACACCACATCGGCCTGGCTTTGGTTCATCCAGTCGAAAAACCCTTTTGTGTGGGCAGAACGAATTCCATTCAGATTTGCTGAGATAATGCGGGTCATTGTGTGCAGTCAGTTTTTTAGGGATTGATCGTGGTCGATTCAAATCAAAATTTGCAAGTTCTTTCCGACCAGTTTTTGCAGTTTGCGGTCGAAAAGCAAGTGTTGCGCTTTGGCGAATTCAAAACCAAGGCGGGCAGAATGTCGCCGTATTTTTTCAATGCGGGTCTGTTCAACACAGGCTCGTCGTTGCAAAAGCTCAGTGAATTTTACGCACAAACCTTGCTTGAGCAAACCGCAGAGCGTGGAATTCAGTTTGACATGCTGTTTGGCCCTGCTTACAAAGGCATCCCATTGGTGGCCGGAGCCACCATGGAAATGGCCCGCCGCGGGCGTGATGTACCTTACGCATTTAACCGTAAGGAAGCCAAAGATCACGGTGAGGGCGGTTCTTTGGTGGGTGCGCCACTGGAAGGTCGGGTTGTGATTGTTGACGATGTTATTTCAGCAGGAACATCGGTGCGTGAATCTGTTGAAATCATTCGCGCCAATGGGGCTGAACCTGCTGCGGTGTTGATCGCACTGGATCGCATGGAAAAAGGCATGCGAGACGGGCAGGACACCCAGCATTCAGCCGTTCAGGAAGTAGAGCAGTTGTACGGAATCCCGGTTCTGGCCATTGCCAACCTGCAAGACTTGTTGCGTTACTTGCTTACCCGCCAGGCTGCCAACGTTCGCCTCGCGGGCTGGTACGAGAAGGTGAAGGAATACCGTAGCCGTTACGGCGTATAAGGTCACCCAGAAAAAAGCCGCACCACTTCGTAAAGCTGGTGCGGCTTTTTTTTATGAAACAAACCCGTTTACAACACAACCGATACCAATTCATGCCCTGAAAGGGCCCGGTAAATGTTGTCCAGTTCGTCCTGGTTGTTCACATACACGGTGCAGGTCAGGCTCAAGTAGTTGCCTTTGCTGCTGGGGCGCATGTCAACGCCAGCTACATCAAATCCAGGGCTCATGCTGAGCAATAAATCGCAAATGACCTGCGAGAACTCCGGCACGTTCTTTCCCATCACTTTGATGGGAAAATGTGTCGGAAACTCAATCAGGCTTTTTTTGCCTTCACTGGGTGTTGGTGTGTTCATTGTTTACTCTTCAAACCACAATTTGGCGGAGTCCACCATACGGCCGAACAGGCCAGCCTCTTCAACCGTAGACAAGGCCAGCAGCGGCACTGTACCGATGGTTTCGCCGTTCAGTGTTAGTTTCAGTTTACCCAGTTCGGTTCCGGCCGGAATCGGAGCAATCAATGTGCCTTTTTTCTCGACCGTGGCTTTCAGTTGTTTGGCCATGCCGCGTGGCACGTTGATCAGCAAATCTTTGTTCACGCCAAGTTTCACTTCCTTGGCTTGTCCTTTGTACACCTCACTGGTGCTGATGGCTTGCTTGGCGGAGTACAGCTTCACGGTTTCAAACATCTGATAACCGTAGTTCATCAGCTTCAGGCTTTCCTGTGTGCGGGCCTGGTCGGAGGTGGTGCCCAGCACCACGGAAAGCAGGCGGCGATCAACGCCGTTGGGCAATGTGCGATTGGCTGAACTGACCAGGCAATAACCGGCCGATTCGGTGTGCCCGGTTTTCATGCCGTCCACGGAGGGGTCAATCCACAGCAGGCGGTTGCGGTTGGGTTGGCGAATGCCGTTGTAGGTGTATTCCTTGGTGGAATACATTTTTTTGTAGTATTCCGGAAAGTCGGTGATGATGCGTTTGGCCAAAATGCCCAAATCGCGGGCGGTGGTGTAGTGCTGTGGGTCGGGCAGGCCAGTGGAGTTCTTGAAGTTCGTGTCCGTCAGGCCCAGCCGTTTGGCTTGCTGATTCATCAGCGTTGCAAAGTTGTTTTCGTCGCCAGCCAGCAGTTCTGCGATTGCGCGGCTTGCATCGTTGCCCGATTGCACAATCACACCGTACAGCAGCTCTTCAACAGTCACAGGCTTGTTCGGTTCGATAAACATGCGCGAACCTTCGGCTTTCCAGGCGTAGGGCGACACGGGTACTTGCTGATCCATCCGAATTTGCTTGCTGTCGAGTGCAGCAAAGGCCATGTAGGCTGTCATCAGTTTGGTCAGTGATGCGGGGTCGAGGCGTTCACGGCTGTTGAATTCCGCCAGGGTTTGACCGGTGGTCAAGTCGAGCAGCATGTAGCCTTTTGCACCGATTTCGGGTGGAGGTGGCATCACACTGGATTGGGCAGCGGCTTGCGTGGCAACTCCGATACCAAGCCCCAGAACCAACGAGAGTTGACCCACATGGCGTTTGAATCGGGAAATTCCTGAATTAAACAAGTAAAAAGCTCCTGTACTAGAAATGGGGAAGAAAAGTGGCTTGGCGTTCAGCTTGGGTAATAACGCACAACCAGCTCTTTGAGTTGAGGCAGTTTGCCGTGAAAAAAATGTTCCACTCCTGGCATGACCATCACCGGCAGGTTTTGTTCACCCGCCCAGCGTAAAACATCTGTAAGCGGCACTGTGTCATCGACTTCACCATGAATGACCAGTGTATTGTCTGGCACCGCAGCTACTTTAAAGCGGCTTGTGGCAGTGCCCACCAGCACCAGTTTGCCAATATTCGTTCCGGCCTCGCGCAACCGTTGCGCGCCATGGCTGGTTACAAAGGCGCCGAACGAAAAGCCAGCCATTGCAATCGGCTCATTTTGTAGCTCGGCAGGCAGCAGAGTGGCGCGGGCCAATTCGGTCAACTGAACCAGATCGTCCGTTTCGCCTTGTCCGTTGTCGTGCCCTCCCGCGCTTTGACCTACGCCTCGAAAATTAAAACGAAGCGTTACATAGCCCATTTGAAGAAATGCACGGGCCAGTGTTTGTACTACTTTGTTGTCTTTGGTGCCGCCGAACAAGGGGTGGGGGTGCGCAATTACGGCCAGCCCGCGCAATGGGGCCGCAGGTTCATCAATCGATACCTCGATTGGGCCCGCCTGACCGTTCCACAACTCATGTCGGGTTTTTGGATTCATGGCAACCGCAGGCGTTCGACAATTTCGCCGCCCACCAGGTGAGAGTCAATAATTTCATCCACGTCTGATATATCCACATAGGTATACCAAACGCCTTCCGGGTACACCACCATCACTGGGCCTTCATCGCATCGATCAAGGCAGCCAGCCTTGTTCATCCGGATTTTTCCTTGCCCGTTTAAGCCCAGTTTCTTGATCCGTTCTTTGGCATGCGCGTGCGCCGCAGACGCATGGCAGTCCGCACAGCAACTCTCATTGTTGGGGCGTTGGTTGGTGCAAAAGAAAACATGTTTCTCGAAGTAGCTCATGGCTGGTTGAATCCGCGTGAGTGCTCAGGGTATGGGCACTATTATCGCCGAAAACGTCGCTCGGGCAGGCTCAAAAAAGTCAAAACAGTCAGTGCTAAGATTGGCCACAATTCACTCACCCAGCGCCCGGCTTCTTGCAGGCTTCGGAAAATTGCCAGAATGCCGCTGCCCGGATTGCCCAGATCGGGGTCGTATACCCCGGGCAGCAGCAAGGTGATCAGCCACCCGCCCAGCAGGTGCAGTAGCCCGATTCTCGCCATGTGGTGGGGCAGCACCTGCATCATTGAAATGGTCAGTGCCACAACAAAGGCTATCAGTAAGCCCAGGCTGTTGGCCTCAAACCAGCGTTGACCCAGGTAAGTCCAGGCCGACACTGGAGCCAGCACCAGGTAATCAAGAAGTCGAATGAGCAAGGTCAATGCAATGAGTACAATCAGCAAGCGTGTTCGTGGCGAGCCCGCCTGTGTTTGTGCCAACCCAATCATCCAGGCGCACATTAAAAAACAGTAATTGATGAATGTCGGTGCGATGGTTTCAATTTTCAGCAACACTTCCAGCGGTATCCCAAACGGCGTGCTGTGTTGCAGTGGGCCCGGAATTTCAAGCAGGTTCCCCAGCCAAAGCCCGGTGCTGAATGTGGGATTTTGTGGCGGCAAAATACTGAGGAACCAAAGGCTAAGCAAGCCCATGCCTATCCACGCGCGTTGAATTAGCCAATGCTCAATTCGGCGGTTCAGCAGTGGCGCAATTCGGTGGTGTGCGGTCACGTAAATGCCCAACAACACACCCAAAGCGCCCCCAATTGTGTTGGTGACCAGGTCCATTTTGGAAGGCACGCGGCTTGGCAAAAATGTTTGCATGGATTCCAGGGCAAGCGAAATAAATGCACACACCAGCACAACGAGTATTTTGTCGAATGTTCGCGGCTGTCTGTTCAAGCCCAGCAGCATCAGGAAGCCCAGTGGAATGTAGCCTCCAATGTTGATAAACACATCGGCCCACAATACTTTTTGATGCACAGGAATCCAGGGGCCAAATAAAAACTCAAAAGGCCCGATGCCAATGTGTCTCCAATCGCTGTAGGGGAAGAGGCTAAGGTGAATCACAACGCACGCATACAGGCTGGCAAACATGAGAATCCCGGTGTAGGGGGTTCGTTTCAGCAGGCTGGAGTGGATTGGCGGCATGGCGTTTGAGCGATTCCTTGGTTTTGTGTCCCGTTCGGAGGTTAAGATGAGCAAAATTTCGCAACTAGCCCGAAGTGACCCGCATTCGATGTTAACCCAAGCCGATGTGCACTGGATCGAACTCGATTCAGTCGACTCAACAAATGATTACCTGGCCCGCGCTTACCAGCAGGGGCGGGTATCCGGCCTGAATGCCGTGTTGGCGCACATGCAAACCGCAGGCAGGGGGCGTGCAGGGCGGCAATGGCGCGCGCAGCCCGGCGCAAGTTTATGCCTGTCTATGGGCTTGCCTATGGCTGGGCAGCAAATGCCTTTTTTGCCCCTGTGTGTGGGTGTTGCCGTGGCGCAGGTACTGGAGCATTGGCATGTGCCTGTGCGGCTGAAATGGCCCAACGATTTATTGGCAGATCAGCAAAAATTGGGCGGTGTGTTGTGCGAATCTTTTCAAACCGGGCAGGGTGCAATCACCGTGGTTGGTGTGGGGCTGAATATTCAGGGTATTGACGTTCCCGAGGCATTGTCTGGTCTGGGTGCTGCAAGTTTGTCGAATTATTTGCCTGCCCCGAGTTTACCCACCCCACGTGAGCTAGCCGAGGCGGTCGTGTCATCGATTTTAATGCGGATCGAGGCTGCCAGTGTTCAGGGCATCGACTCAATTTTTGCCGAGTTCAGCCGACGGGATGCGTGGCTGCGCAGCCAGGTACAAGTTGAAGACCAAGGTGTGGTGTGTTTCGCGGGTGAGGCCATGGGCATCGACCGGCAAGGCGCGTACCTGGTCAATACCGAGCACGGCTTGCGTGCGGTTCATGCAGGTGATTTGTCCTTGAGGGTAAGGCCGTGACCAACGCTGGGAATTTGTTGTGCATCGATGCTGGAAACACCTTTGTAAAGTGGTGCTTGCACGCTTGCGTCAATGTCCGGTTTGAGCAGCCCTCGGCTTTTTTTAGTCACGCCACTGCTGAATTCAAACCTTTCTCCGGATCCTTGAGTGCTTTGCAACAGCATTTGGCACCCGGTTTGAATTCGACCCATGCAGTACAGGCGGTTTTGCTGAGCAATGTCTTGGGCCCAGATTTCGAACAGTCCGTGCGCTCAGTGTGCGAAGCGGCTGGCGTACCTCTGCATGTATTGACTGTGAACAGGCATGCTGAGATTCAGTCTGCGTACGAAACCCCGGCGACTCTGGGCAAAGACCGTTGGGCAGCATGCATGGCGCTCATGGAGGTGAGCCAGGTCAAGGTCAATTTGCTGGTTAGCTTTGGCACAGCCACCACCCTGGATGTGGTGGTTAAAAATACCCATTGGCAGCACTTGGGCGGATTTATCGTGCCGGGTGTTGAAACCATGTTGCGCAGCCTGAATTCAAATACAGCTGAATTGCCCAAAGTGCAGTTGGACAGTACCGGCACAAACAGTTGGCCTGTCAGCACGCAGCAGGCGATTGGCAGGGGTGTGGGGCGTATTCAAAAAGCAATGGTCGATTCCGTGGCTGCCCAGTTACAGAGTGAATACGGCAGCCCCCCGGCCATCTGGCTGACGGGTGGTTTTGCACCCGCCATGCAGGTTCATTTGCCGCAGGCTACCCTGCTTGAATACGCTGTATTCAAGGGCCTGGTGCTTGATTATCGTTTGGCACAAAAAGGTGCAACAGCATGAATGGTTGGCGTGTTCTGGCTGTGTTGCTGCTGCTGGGTAATTTGGCGTTGCTGGGTTTTGGCGTTTTAACAGGCAACAGCTCGCAAAAAGCAATAGATTCTCCGGGTTTACGTGCCGAGTGGGTTGGCGTGGAGCGGCCCTGGGATCAGCCCGTGGAAGTGATTCGTGCGCCCGCACCTGTGGCTCCTAAGATTGATTTGAAACAGGGGCAGGCCCAGCTTGATACAGCCATTGAAAATGCCAGCAAACAGGTTTTTGAGAATCCGAAAAGTACCCAGGCATGTTGGTTGTGGGGCCCCTTGTTGCAAAGTGAGTCTGCACGGGTTCAAGAGGCTTTGCTGAATTGGGGTGGCGAAACGGATCGACTCGAGCGCCAGGTGCCTGTGGGCTATGTGGTTTACTTGCCGCAAGACATTGTGAACAGCGGGGTGGGTATCGATCAACTCTCGGGCAAGGGTATTGCCGACATGTTCTACATCACTACGCCGGGGCCTTTGCAGGGCACCATTTCACTGGGATTGTTCCGCGACCTGGATCGGGCGAATGCCCAGAAGGCTGATCTGGCGCGACGTGGCGTCGAGGGTGTCCAGATCCGGGAGCGGTTGGGCCCGGTGCGCGTGTTTTTTGAACTTCGGGGAAATGCCTCGCAAATCGAAACTGTGCGCTCGGTGTTTGAGTTGAACAGAAAGGGTGAGCTCAAGCCTTGTGAGTTGCCAACAGGCGGCTGAGTTACAGGTTTCCGCTTCGGTCCTTGTCCAGAAAAACCTGCGCAAATTGTGTGTTCTCGGCATTCACACCTTTGCTCCAGCAAATTACTTTGAATGCCTCGCCCATATCGGCTTCATTCAGCAGGGTATTCAAATTCTGGCGCATCAATGCACCGCGTGTCGAGTGGGTAAATTCCGGTTGTTTTTGTGCCAACTCAAGAATGCCGTGTGCCAATAAAAACTCGCCTTGGTGCGCGTACCCTTCAAGCTCGCCACCGCAGCTTGTCAGGGCTTCATAGATTGCGCTGAAGTTCACATGGGCGGTTAAGTCCTGCTGCCCCACGTTCACCAGAAAATCATCATGTGCAGTGTGGCGGCTTGTGGCGCGCAAAGTGCCCTGCCTGCGTGTCGGGTGATAGTACATGGCTTCGTGAAAACCATAGTCAATCATCAGCGCAAGGCCGTTCAGACGCTCCGTGACTGTTTTTACCCATGCAATGCTTTGCTCCGCAATTTCCGATTCGTAACCTTCTGGCCATGGCCCGTGAGCATCCTGCAACTGAGAAACCAAGGCAGCGAAGACCGGGTCGGCCGGTTTCCACACCCAGTGCAACTCACCATTCAGGTGCTGTACCCACGCTTCCTGCGAATTGCCTGCTTGCCATTTGAATCGACGAACCGGTGTGGCATCCAGCACCTCATTGCCTAAAACCACCCCCTGGAGTTCCGCAGGCAGCTCGCCCAGCCAACGCACCTTTTGTTCTACCTGCGGGCCATGCAGTGCCTTTAACTTGGCCAATTGCACAGGCTTTAATCCGGCCGAGACATCCACAATGTTGTATTGGGTAATCAAATCGCCAGCCGCTTGAAGAATGTCGCAAGCCAGTTGCCCGGTCCCGGCCCCAAATTCATACACCACACCATTGCAGCGGGGCAGCACCTCCCGCAGGGCCTTGCCCAGTGTTTGCCCAAACAGCGGGCTCAATTCCGGGGCGGTAATAAAATCGCCCTGACGACCAAAAATTTGCTCGCCTCTTGCGTAGTAGCCATATTGGGGATCGTAAAGCGCAAATCGCATGAACTCGTCAAAGCGAGTGGCTTGATTAAAATTCGACAGCATGAGGCAGGTCTGGTTTAGAATAGCGGGTTCTTTTAAAAATCAAAGCCTTGAAGTAAACCCTGGTTTGCTTGATGGTCGTTGTTCACTGATTTTCCAGATTCTAACCGATGGCGCACGAATGACACATGCCAATCCACAATTTGCCCTTGTAACCGGGGGAGCCAAGCGACTGGGCAAAGCCATCTCGCTTGAACTGGCGCGTGCCGGTTGGTCTATTGTGCTGCATTGCCGTTCATCACTGGCAGAGGCCCGTGACACCGCGGCTCAAATTGAAGCACTGGGTGTGCACTGCGTGGTGGTTCAGGCTGATCTTGAGCAGCCCAGCGAAGTTGAAGCGTTGTTTGATGCCGCAGAAAAAGCGGGCCCAATTCGGTGTGTTGTCAACAACGCCTCGTTGTTTGAATTCGACTCTGGCGAAACTTTTCAGCCCGAGCTTTTTCACCGGCACATGGCCTCCAACCTGGCTGCGCCCATTCAATTGGCCAAACGCCTGTATCAGCATGTGCCCGACAATGAGCAGGCGGTGGTGGTGAATTTGCTGGATCAGAAACTAAAGAACCTGAATCCTGACTTTCTCAGCTACACGCTGACCAAAGCCGGGCTTGAAACAGCCACAACCATGCTGGCCATGGAATTGGCCCCGAAAGTGCGTGTGGTGGGTGTGGCACCTGGGCTCACCTTGATTTCGCACCTGCAAACTGATGCGCAATTCGAGAGTACCCACCGAATTTCGCCCTTGAACAAATCCTCCGAGCCTCAGGACATCGCCAGCACGGTCTTGTTCCTGGTGCAAAGCCGCGCAATTACTGGTACCACCATTCTTGTGGATGGCGGGCAGCACTTGGTGCCCATGGCGCGCGATTTCAGCATGATGACACCATGACAGACTGGTTCTTTGATCCCCGCCTGGCCGACTGCCGTCGCGTTTTTATTCGCGACTTCGATGTGTCCGCCGCAATTGGCGTGTTCCCCCAAGAGTTGGGGCGTACGCAGGCTGTGCGTATTAACATTGATTTTTGGGTAAAGTGCGCATCCACCCCTTCCGAGCGCGACTTGCTGGTCGATGTGGTTGATTACGATTTCGTTCGACCAGGAATTCATGGCCTCATTCAATCGGGCCACATTGGCCTGCTTGAAACCCTGGTGGACAAAACCTTGGCGCTGGTGCTGGAGCATCCCAAGGTGGTGGCCGCCCGCGTACGCGCTGAAAAATCCGAGGTTTACCCCGACTGCGAATCCGCAGGTGTCGAGGTATTCCGCTTCAAATCCTAGAAAGCTGTCAGACCATGCAAACCATCACGATTTTCCCCAACAAGGCTGAACAAAAAGAGGCCTTTGAATTCAACAAGCTGGAAAAGCGCCTCACAAAGCAAGTGGGCCAGGCCATTGCCGACTTCAATATGATTGAAGAGGGTGACAAAGTGATGGTGTGTGTATCGGGCGGCAAAGACAGCTATGGTCTGCTCGATATTTTGTTGTTGCTGCGTCAGCGTGCGCCTATCAACTTCGATATCGTCGCTGTGAATCTGGATCAGAAACAGCCTGGTTTTCCCGAGGAAGTGCTGCCGAATTACTTGCGTAGCATCCATGTGCCGTTTCACATTGAGGAACAAGACACCTACTCGATTGTGAAACGAGTCATTCCCGAAGGCAAAACAACCTGTTCGCTGTGCTCGCGTTTGCGTCGTGGCATTTTGTACCGCGTGGCGTCTGAACTGGGCGCCACCAAGGTCGCTTTGGGGCACCACAAAGACGACATATTGCAAACCCTGTTGCTTAACCTTTTTTATGGTGGTCGTATCAAGGGTATGCCTCCCAAACTGGTCAGTGACAACGGAGAGCACACAGTAATTCGCCCACTGGCTTATTGCCGAGAGCGCGATTTGGCCCGTTATGCCGAAGAGAAGAATTTCCCGATCATTCCCTGCAATTTGTGTGGCAGTCAGGAAAACCTGAAGCGCAAGGAAATGGCCGCACTGCTGAAGCAGTGGGAAAAGCACAACCCCCGATGGATCGCCAATCTGTTTACCTCGCTGTCAACTGTGGTGCCTTCGCACCTCATGGACCGCAAGTTGTTTCCGTTTGAAACCATTCGCCCTGGCGTAGCACTTGAAGACGGTGCCGGTGACAAAGCGTTTGATGCGGATGACGAGTGCTAACTCACTTCAAAAACAGCTTGTATGCCGGGTTTTCGGTTTCATTCACCGCCGGGTAGCCAAGTTGTTTCACAAATTTGTCGAATTCAGCGTGGTCTGTAGGTGGAACCTGAATGCCTACCAAAATACGGCCATAGTCGGCACCGTGGTTTCGATAGTGAAACAGGCTGATGTTCCAGCCCGGGTTCAAGGCGGTTAAAAATTTCGTCAATGCCCCAGGCCGTTCCGGAAATTCAAAGCGGTACACGAGTTCATGGTCGGCCAAACTGGACCTACCCCCAACCATGTGGCGCAAATGCAGCTTCGCCATTTCATCGTCGGTCAGGTTCAGGGCGTCGAAACCCGATGCAATAAAGCGCTGCTGCAATTCATCTGCCTGCGCACGGTTGCCAATTTGAATGCCCACAAAAATATTCGCTTTGGCTGAATCCGACATTCTGTAGTTGAACTCAGTCACATTGGTGGGACCCAACAAGTCGCAAAACTTTCGGAAGCTGCCGCGTTCTTCCGGCACAGTGATCGCAAAAATCGCTTCACGTTGCTCACCCACCTCAGCGCGTTCAGCCACAAATCGCAAGCGATCGAAGTTCATGTTGGCGCCACAAGAAATTGCGACCAGTGTTTGGTTTTGCAAACCCATTTCCGCAGCATACTGTTTCAAGCCAGCCACAGCCAGTGCACCTGCGGGTTCAAGAATACTGCGAGTGTCCTGAAAAACGTCTTTGATTGCAGCGCAGGCTTCGTCGGTGGTCACCCGCACAATGCCGTCCACATACTTTTCGCACAGTCGGAATGTTTCTTCGCCCACCAGTTTTACTGCGGTGCCATCCGAGAACAAACCCACTTCCGCCAGGGTGACGCGTTTGTGCTGTTCCATGCTCTGCGCCATGGCATCGGAGTCCACGGTTTGTACACCAATAATTTTGATGTCCGGACGCAACTGTTTCACATAGGCACCTACGCCAGCTGCCAGCCCACCCCCGCCGATCGCGATGAAAATGGCGTGTATCGGACCTTGATGCTGACGCAAAATTTCCATGCCCACAGTGCCTTGGCCCGCAATTACATCAGGGTCGTCAAAGGGGTGTACAAAGGTCAGGCCTTTGGCTTGTGCCAATTCTGACGCATGTCCGGCTGCATCGCTGTAGCTGTCGCCAAACAGCACCACATTCACCCAGTCACCCCCAAACCGTTTTACTGCATCAATTTTCAAGGCGGGGGTGGTAGTGGGCATCACAATGGTGGCCGGGCAGCGCATCCTGGCGGCAGAGAGTGCAACGCCTTGCGCATGGTTGCCGGCAGAGGCAGCAATTACGCCACGTTCCAGTTGCATGGGGCTGAGGTGGGCCATTTTGTTGTAAGCACCGCGCAGCTTGAAGCTGAACACCTCTTGCATGTCCTCACGCTTGAGCAACACCTCATTGGCAGTGCGAACCGACAGGGAATGTGCGCGCTCCAATGGTGTCTCAATGGCCACGTCGTAAACCTTGGCGGTCAGTATGCGTTTTAGATAGTCAAGACCCACAAAGCACCTATTTATTGCAGATTTTTAAGCAAATTTCGAGCTTTTGCCCATGAAGGCTACACTTTACAGCATGAGGGCAATCCCAAAAGCCGGCTTGCGCGTTTGGGTCGCATCTGCAGGTCGCCTTCGGGCATAATTTAGGCTCAGTTTCTCAAGGACAGGTTCGAACCCCCAATGGCATCTACGAAATCATCTAAACCCAAAGCAAAACCGCAAGCTAGAAAATCTCTTGGCAACACCATTCCCGCGTTTGTGTTCGGCATGGTGTTCGGGCTTTTGATTGCGTTGGGTGTGGCTTTGTTTGTCAGCAAGTCACAGCTGCCATTTTCCGGTGCTGAAACTCAGGGTGCCGTGCCCAATGTATCTCCGGGCCCAGGCAACAGCCCCCCTGATCCCAACAGCGCCATTTATGGCAAAGCAAACGCCAACCAGGGCAATGTGGTTACCATCGACCCATTTCAGCAAGGCACGGAACCTCAGACAGGGGATGCCACTCCAACTGAACAAATTGAACCTGTGGCCCAAACCATTTACTTTCTGCAATTGGGCAGTTTTCGCAATCGTGAAGACGCTGAACAATTGCGGGCTCAGCTTGCGTTTGTGGGCACTGAATCCGAAATTGCCGTGGGCGAGGTCAACGGCAATGTTGTAAACCGCGTTCGTGTGGGGCCATTTGGCAGCGCGAATGAAGCCTATCAGGCCCGAATTCCCCTCACGAAAGGCGGATTCGAGGCAACTGTGGTCAAGGAGTAAACAAGTATGAAACGTCGTGAATTGATTCAAAGTGCGGTGGCATTGAGCGTGATGGGTGCTTTCGGTGGCTTGTCCCCGGCACTGGCCCAAGATGCCGGCGCATTCCGAAAAGCACGCCGGGAGGTTCCACGTTCCACACTTGGAAAAATCGATGTGGTCGAATTCTTCTGGTATGGCTGCATTCACTGTTACAACTTTGAGCCCAAAGTAAACGCTTGGCATAAAAAGTTGCCCAGTGATGTAGTCTTCACGAAAATCCCCATCGCTTACCAAAGTCAGCGTGTCAATTTCCAGGGTCATCAGCGCCTGTATTACACACTGGAAACCATGGGCAAACTCGACATGGCCCACAGCAAAGTGTTTGAAGCCATGCACAAAGACAAAAAGCAGTTGGCCAATGACGAGCAGATTTTCGATTTTGCTGAATCGATCGGTTTGAAGCGCGAAGAATTCGCCAATGTATTCAAATCGTTTGGCGTGAATGCTAAATGTGCCCAGGCCAAAACCATTTTCGAAGCTTATGGCGCAGATGGCGTTCCCACCTTGGGAATTGATGGCAAATTCTTTACTTCTGCGTCCATCGCCGGTTCTGAAGACAATGCCATCCGAGTTGCGGAAGCCTTGATTCGACGACAGCGTCAGGCCTGAAGCGCAGGGAGAAAAAATGAGGGAGGCATTTATGCGCAGTGGTGTTTTTAGGTTTGTTTCGATTGCGTCACTGTCATTGATCCTTGCTGCGTGTTCCAGCGTTCCGCTTGACAAGCCGGTCTCGCCGCCCCCGGCGAAAACCGTGGCCAAGCCCTCTGTTCCCCCACCGGTCAAACATGAAAACTGGGAGCCCGCGCCTCAGGGCGGTGGTTATTATCTGGACGATGGTCCCGGCGATTTACGCCCAGCCAATCTTGATGACTTGCCCTCCGCCAGCCCCCAGCTTGAACCCATTGCAATTCGTAATACCCGGCCTTACACCGTGATGGGGCAAAGTTTCACGCCGCAAACATCACTTGAAGAGCCCTACAGTCAAAAAGGTCGTGCCAGTTGGTACGGCAAGAAATTTCATGGCGCGAAAACCGCCAATGGTGAAATTTACGACATGCACCAAATGACGGCTGCGCACCCCACCTTGCCTTTGCCCAGTTATGCCAAAGTCACCAATTTGGCCAATGGCAAGTCCGTTATTGTTCGCGTGAACGACCGTGGCCCGTTTTTGCGGGGCCGAATCATCGATCTCAGCTACGCGGCCGCCTATCAGCTGGACTACATCAAGCAGGGCAGTGCTGAAGTGCTTGTCGAGAAGATGACACCCGATGCAATCGCTCAATACCACGCTGAGAAGAACGGCACCGTGGTGGCAAAAAATGGCGCGCAAGTACAGCAGGTTGCACTCAGCAACCCGTCCACATTGGTGCCGGTTCACCGAGCACCCTTGTATCTTCAAATTGGCGCGTTCGGCAACAAAAACAACGCAGAGGCTCTGGTCTCGCAAGTTTCTTCCAATCATCAGGCTTTCGGCAAAGCCAGCCAAATTCTTTCTGAATCAGGCGTTCACCGCGTGTTGGTGGGGCCGTTCACCTCCATTGATCAAGCCAACGAGGCTGCAATCGAACTCAGCGCCTTCGTTCAGGTTCAGCCTGTCATCAAACAAGACTTGATCCTGCCCTGATTGTCCCCATATCGTGACATCAGCGCATACAGCGCAACACCCCAACCAAAGGATAGGCATGGAGCAATATCACGGCACCACTATATTGTCAGTACGCAGAGGAAAGCACGTCGCACTTGGTGGTGACGGGCAGGTTACCCTGGGGCATATCGTGGTCAAAGGTTCGGCCCGAAAAGTAAGGCGTCTTCACCACAACAAAATTCTGGCGGGTTTTGCAGGCGGCACCGCCGATGCTTTTACTTTGTTCGAGCATTTTGAAGCCCAACTCGAGAAGCACCAGGGGCACCTGTTGCGTGCAGCAGTCGAGCTTGCCAAAGAATGGCGCACTGATCGCATGCTTCGCAGGCTTGAGGCCATGCTTGCCGTGGCGGATGAAAATCATTCCCTGATCATTACCGGCAATGGCGATGTGCTTGAGCCCGAACAAGGCTTGGTCGCGATTGGCAGTGGCGGTGCCTACGCACATTCCGCGGCGAAAGCCCTGCTTGAAAACACCGAGCTTTTGCCCGAAGAAATCGTCAAGAAATCCCTGACCATTGCAGGCGAACTGTGCATTTACACCAACCAACATCACACCATTGAAGTGTTGGGTGCCCCTGAAGCATCTGGCAGCAAAGGTTAATACCATGACTCAACTTACACCTTCAAACATTGTTGAAGAGCTCAACAAGAACATTGTTGGCCAGGATGCCGCCAAGCGTGCCGTCGCTGTGGCGCTTCGCAATCGCTGGCGCCGCATGCAGGTGCCCATGCCCCTGCGTCAGGAAATTACGCCCAAGAACATTCTCATGATCGGCCCAACCGGTGTGGGTAAAACAGAAATTGCCCGTCGCCTGGCCAAGCTCGCCAATGCGCCCTTCATCAAAATTGAAGCCACCAAATTCACTGAAGTTGGTTATGTGGGCCGCGACGTGGACACGATCATTCGTGACCTGATTGAAATTGCTCTGAAACAGGTTCGAGAAGAGGCTCAGCTTGGCGTGGTCGAAGAGGCAAAGTCCGCCGCCTTTGACCGGGTGCTGGATGCACTGCTTCCCCCCGCCCGGGATTTCGGCTTCACCGAGAAAGCCCCCGAGCCCGATGAAAACCGCACGCGTATTCGATTCCGGGAAAAGTTGTTCGCTGGTGAGTTGGATGACAAGGAAATCGAGATTGAGGTGGCGGCCGCTTCGCCCTCACTGGATGTAGTCGGCCCACCCGGCATGGAGGAACTCACCGGGCAGTTGCAATCCATGTTTCAGAACATTTCAGGTGGCAAGAAAAAGCTGCGCAAAATGAAAGTGGCCGAGGCGCTGAAGGCGATTCAGGATGAAGAAGCCGCCAAGCGCGTGAATGAAGAAGAAGTGCGTGCCAAAGCGATCGCCAGGGTCGAGCAAGACGGCATTGTGTTTCTCGATGAAATCGATAAAATTGCGACCAAAGCCGACGGCCGGGGAACCGACGTGTCGCGCCAGGGGGTCCAGCGCGATTTGCTGCCGCTGGTGGAGGGCACCACAGTCAACACGAAGTACGGCATGATCAAAACAGATCACATCCTGTTTGTCGCCAGTGGTGCTTTCCATTTGTCTCGCCCCTCTGATCTCATTCCTGAGCTGCAGGGGCGCTTTCCGATCCGGGTTGAACTGGAGTCCTTAACCGTTGACGATTTCAAACGAATCCTGACCAGCACCGACGCCTGTCTAACCGAGCAGTACAAAGCCTTACTGGCAACGGATGGGGTTGAGCTGGAATTCACCGACGAAGGTGTTCGCCGGCTGGCTGAAATCGCATTCACAGTGAACGAGAAAACCGAGAACATCGGGGCCCGCCGCTTGTACACCGTCATGGAGCGCCTGCTCGAGGAGGTGGCATTCGAGGCCAATGGTCAGCCCAGGCCTGTGAAAATTACAGCCGAGTTTGTCGACTCCCGGCTGGGTGAGGCGGCCAAATCCGAGGATCTTGCCCAATTCATTCTCTAGAATCCGTCGATCGGCATTCTCGCCACCGTTGTCCGGGTAGATTCGCTTTAAAATGCCTTTTGTGCCCAGATTCTACCCGGACAATTCATGACCACAGACAATCTCACTTCCGCCATCAAAGCCAAAGTTCTGTCCGAGGCTTTGCCCTACATTCGCCGTTTTCATGGCAAAACCGTGGTGGTCAAGTACGGCGGCAACGCCATGACCGATGTCAATCTGCAAAAATCCTTCGCTCACGATGTGGTGTTGCTCAAACTAGTCGGTATCAATCCGATTGTGGTGCATGGCGGTGGCCCTCAAATCGATGAAGCCCTGCGTCGCATTGGCAAGCAAGGCACCTTTATTCAAGGCATGCGCGTTACCGACGAAGAAACCATGGAAGTGGTGGAGTGGGTTCTGGGTGGTCAGGTGCAGCAAGACATCGTCATGATGATCAACGAGCACGGTGGCAAGGCGGTGGGTTTAACCGGCAAAGATGGTGGGCTGATTCAGGCCCGGAAAATGAAGTTGGCGGACAAAAGCGAGCCTGGCAAGTTTCATGACATTGGTTTCGTGGGCGAAATTGCATCGATTGACCCCGCCATTGTGAAAGCCCTGCAAGACGACGCCTTTATTCCCGTTATCTCACCCATTGGCTTTGGTGAAGATGGAATGGCCTACAACATCAATGCCGACCTCGTGGCCGGAAAAATCGCCGAAATCCTGAAAGCTGAAAAGCTGATCATGATGACGAATACCCCCGGGGTGTTGGACAAAGACGGCAAGTTGCTCACTGGCCTGACTGCCAAACGAATCGATGAATTGTTCGAAGATGGCACCATTTCAGGTGGAATGCTGCCCAAGTTATCTTCCGCGATCGAGGCAGCAAAAAGCGGAGTAAACTCAGTTCACGTGGTAGATGGTCGTGTTCCGCACTGCCTTCTGCTTGAAATTCTGACAGACCAAGGCGTGGGCACCATGATTCGCAGTCACTGAGTTCGCAGTCACCAGGCCACTCAGCAAGGCAGTCCGCGTCAAACGCAGGGGGAAACATGTCGAACAAAAGAATACCCAATTTGTCGGTTACTGATGGATTTGATTTTGTGAAGAAAATCTGGGGAAGTCTGCCGATCCCCAGCGTGATGAACCCAACCACTGATCTCGATGAGCTTGACAAGCGCATCTCTGATCTCAAAGCAGTTGAGCAATGGCTCAATGTCAACCTCAGTATGTTGCGGGCCACCATTCAGGGGCTGGAAGTGCAGCGCGGCACCATTGCCACCATCAAATCTTTCAGCTCCAATCTGGGCTTGGGTGGTGACCGAGTCAGCGATGTCAATCAAGCTGTAAACGAGGAAATCATTCGGAACGCCATGCAGGCCGCGGTTGCGCCACCACCTGTGCCTCGTGTTGAGCCCGTTGCACCCAAAATTCCCGATCCCGAGCCCGCCGCGCCTGCTGCTGCAAGCGATGCGGCTGCGCAAGAATCCTCGAAGGCCATTGTGTCAAATGCCACCGCTTGGTGGGGGTTGTTGCAGGACCAGTTCAACAAAGTGGTTGCCACTGCAGCCATGGCAAGTTCCGGTGCCGAAGCCAGTCCCAATGCAGCTGAACCATCTCCAAAACCTGCCAAGCCCAAAGCCAAGCGTGCGGCCACGCCCCGTAAAAAAACCTCAAGCAGCACCCGCCCCGCGCGTACAAGGACATAGATGTTTCGTTTTGGCCATGCCACACACCCCAACTGGAGAGAGGCACTTGAACTCGTGTTGGTGCAGCTCGAAGGCCAGATGCAACTGGAGCAGTTCGCAAGCGATATTTCCCGGCCTCAAAAGCTGGGTTTGATTTACGCCACAGAAGCCTTCGCAGAAAACATGCCTCAAATTCTTCAGGGTTTGCGCCAGCGAACCAATATCAAGGAGTGGGTTGGCGGTTTGGCGCCTGGCGTGTGCAGCAGTGGAGTGGAGTATTACCAAGAGCCTGCACTGGCAGTCATGCTGATGGAGTTCCCTGCCGATTCTGCGCGAGTTTTTTCAGGCAAATTGCCATTGCCCAAACCTGGCACAGTGACTGCGTCGGGGCGGGAAGCCATGTCCTCCGCGCTCATTCACATCGATCCGCTCACTGAGGACATTGACGATCTGCTCGATGATCTGTCGCTTAAAGTCAGTACTCGTCAAATTTTCGGTGGTCTTGTCTGCGCAGGTACGGCCAATACCCACATTGCCCTTGAACCCCTGTCCGGTGGTGTGTCTGGCGTGGTATTTGCCAGTGGTTTGCCTATCGAAGTACGCATGACTCAAGGCGTTCAAGTGGTGGGCATGGAGCATGAAATCACCGGGCTTCGCGGTAATTTTGTCGAAGAACTCGATGGTTTGCCGGCGCTCGATGTACTGCTCGCTGATTTGGGTTTGCAACCCGACTCGGACGAAGGTGATCCCGCAAGCCAGGCCGCCGAGGTGTTGGCCAAACGTTTTGCTCATGGTTTGTTTGTCGGTCTCACTGACCGTGCACTTGCTGAGTCCATTGCGCTTAAGGGTTACACGGCGGGTCGCTCCGAGGCGCACCAGTTGAAAGTACGTCCCGTGGTTGGAATGGATCCCAACAAAAAATCCCTGGCTGTTGCTGAAGATTTCAAGTTGGGCGATCGATTGTCTTTCTGTACTCGCGATGAAAATTCTGCGCGGGTCGATTTAACCAGAATGTGTGCAGAACTGCGCGAAGATCTCGACGCGCCGGCACCCAAACTCAACGAACTTCAGGCCGCTGGTTTTTCTGGAATCCATTCTCAGCGCAAACCTCGCGGCGCGGTGTACATTGCCTGCAATGGTCGTGGCGCGGCATTGTTCGGCCTGCAAGGCGTTGAACAGCAAATTGTGCGAGAGCAATTGGGGGACATTCCCCTGATTGGTTTTTCAGCCAACGGCGAAATTTTCCGTGGTGCTTTGTACGGTTACACCGGTGTGCTGGCTTTATTTTTCTAAATTTGATTATTGACATGAATATTTTGATACTCGCAGCAGGCAAGGGCACCCGCATGAAGTCAGCCTTGCCCAAGGTGTTGCACCCGGTGGGTGGCCAGTCCATGTTGTGCCGGGTGGTGGGTACCGCTTTGCAATTTGAAAACCCACATGTGGTGGTCGTGGTCGGGCACGGTGCCCAAGCGGTTCAGCAGCATTTGTCTCACCAATCAGGCATTCTGTTCGCCTCTCAGTCAGATCAACTGGGTACAGGCCATGCGGTTCAATGTGCAATCCCGGCCTTGGCCGATCATCCTGTTACCCTGATTTTGTATGGTGACGTCCCCCTCATTCAATTCGAATCTTTGCAGCCCTTGGTTCAGGCCGCGAAAGCCGGGCAGATGGGCTTGATGACCTTGCATATGCCCAACCCAAACGGTTACGGCCGCATTATTCGCGATACCGAAGGTGCAGTGGTTGGCATAGTCGAACAAAAAGACGCAACTCCCTCGCAGCTCACTATCACCGAAGTCAACACCGGCATTCTTGCTTGCCCCACCGCGCAGTTAAAAAACTGGGTAGGCAAACTGAGTAACAACAACGCGCAAGGCGAGTATTACCTCACCGACATCATCGCGATGGCACATGAAGATGGGCTGCTGGTGCGCACCTGTCAGCCCACGCACAGTTGGGAAGTGTCGGGCGTCAATTCCCGAGTTCAACAGGCCGAGCTTGAGCGTATCTGGCAACTTCATCAGGCTGAAGAATTAATGATCGAAGGTGTGCAGCTGCTCGATCCCGCCCGGATCGATTTGCGCGGCACGCTGCACTGTGGCGCAGATGTATCCATCGATGTTGGCTGTGTGTTTCAAGGTCAGGTCACCTTGGGCGATGGGGTGTCCGTCGGCCCATATTGCGTGCTCAACAACGTCAGTATTGCGGCGGGTACCCGTATCGAAGCCTATTCCCATCTCACCGATGCCACCGTGGGCGAAAAGGCGGTCATTGGTCCCTACGCGCGTCTGCGCCCTGGTGCCAAATTGGGCAATGAAGTGCACATTGGAAACTTTGTCGAAGTCAAAAATGCCAGTATTGCCAACCAGTCCAAAGCCAATCACCTGGCCTACATTGGCGACGCACAAATTGGTGAACGGGTGAATGTGGGTGCAGGCACCATTACCTGCAATTACGATGGTGCCAACAAGCACCTCACCATCATCGAAGACGATGTTTTTATCGGCTCAGATACCCAATTGGTCGCACCCGTGACGGTGAAGAAGGGTGCCACCCTCGGCGCGGGAACCACCCTCACGAAAGACGCGCCCGAGAATGCACTTACCGTGTCACGTGCCAAACAAATCACGATCACGGGCTGGAAACGCCCGGTCAAATCAACCAAAAAATAAAGGAATACCTCACACCATGTGCGGAATCGTCGGCGTACTCTCAAAAACCAACAGCGTGCCAGTGTTGATTGATGGCCTGAAAAAACTTGAATACCGCGGATACGACTCAGCCGGGCTGGCCATTCAGTCCGATCTCGATCATTCCATTCACCGTGCGCGCAGCGTGGGTCGTGTGGTTGAGCTCGACTCCAGTACCAAAACCCTGAGTGCACGAATGGGCATTGCTCACACCCGTTGGGCTACACATGGTGTGCCCAGTGAGCGCAACGCACACCCTCACATCAGTGAAGGGCGGGGTGTTTCAGTCAGCGTAGTTCACAACGGCATTATTGAAAACCACGAGGAAATCCGCAAGGCGCTGACTGCTGAAGGCTACGTTTTTCAGTCCGACACCGACACCGAGGTCATCGCCCACCTCACCCACAAGCATTTGGTTCAGGGGCTTGAGTTGATGGCAGCCGTGCAGGCCACAGTAAAAAAGCTGGAAGGTGCTTTTGCCATCGCGGTTATTTGTAACACAGCACCGCTGACCTTGTTGGCTTCCAAGAAAGGTGCTCCTCTCTTGGTGGGGCATGGCGAAGGTGAATACTTTTTGGCTTCCGATGCTTCGGCACTCGTGGCCTACACCAAGCAAATTACCTACCTGGAAGAAAACGACGTGGTGCAGTTGCACAGCACCGGGGTTTCATTCTTTGATGGCGCAGGTCTTCAGGTTGAGCGGCCCATCATCGAAAGTCAGCTTTCGGCTGATGCCGTGGAACTGGGCCCCTACGCCCACTACATGCAAAAGGAAATTTACGAACAGCCTGGCGCAATCGCAGCCACGCTGGAAATGGTCAGCAATGCATCTGCCGTAAAACCAGAATTGTTTGGCGCAGAGGCTGGCAATATTCTACCGGGCATTCAGCAAGTGCTTATTCTGGCGTGCGGTACCAGCTACCATGCTGCGCTGGTTGCGCGCTATTGGCTCGAATCGATTGCCGCCTTGCCGACCAATGTTGAAATCGCTAGCGAATACCGCTATCGCACCAGCGTCAGTCTGCCTAACACATTGGTGATCACCATTTCGCAATCGGGTGAAACAGCTGACACCCTTGCTGCGCTAGAGCACGCCAAGTCTCAGGGCATGGTTAATGCCCTGTCCATTTGCAACGTACCTGAATCTGCACTCATTCGCGCCAGCAAACTGAAGTTCTTAACACGTGCAGGCCCTGAAATCGGTGTGGCTTCAACCAAGGCATTCACCACGCAACTGGCTGCGCTTTTCACTTTCACGCTGGTCATGGCCAAGCTGCGTGGAAAACTCACCGCCGAGCAAGAAAAAACCTTACTCACGCAACTGCGTCATTTGCCCTCGGCCATGCAAAACATTCTGGCACTCGAGTCTGAAATCAAGGCCTTGGCTGCCAGTTTTGCAGAGAAGCGCCATGCGCTCTTTTTGGGGCGTGGCGTGCACTATCCCATTGCCATGGAAGGCGCGTTGAAGCTGAAGGAAATTAGCTACATTCATGCTGAGGCTTACGCTGCTGGTGAATTGAAGCACGGCCCCTTGGCCCTTGTCGATGCCGACATGCCAGTGGTTGCCGTAGCCCCCAAAGACACTTTGATCGAAAAGTTGAAGTCAAATTTGCAGGAAGTTCGCGCACGTGGCGGTGAGTTGTATATTTTTGCTGACCGAGACACAAAGATCGAAAAAGCCGACGGTGTGCACGTGATCAATTTGCTTGATCACGCAGGGCACTTGTCCCCGATTTTGCACACCTTGCCCTTGCAGTTGTTGTCCTATCATGTCGCCTTGGTCAAGGGTACCGATGTGGACAAACCTCGAAACCTCGCGAAGTCCGTCACCGTCGAGTAAGCGACTCTGCTTCTTCGGCCTTGAATTTTTTCAAGGCCTGTTCCGAGCCTTGCATTCGACTTAAACCTTCGGCCACCCGGTGAAACAATCCGGGTGCCAGTACCAACGGCGCAATCGTCTTGGGCGCAATGATTTTACGCTGACGCTTCTCAATACCTCGGTACATGGCATCAATCACCTGCTCTGGTTCAATCGCACCAAAAGCACCCTTGTGCCCTCCCCAAAGCACGCCCGCATTCACTTCCTGAATCATGGCCGTATTGGTAAAGGTGGGGTGTACACAACCCACGTCAATGCCGTCCAATGCCAGCTCTTGGCGGGCCACATCCGCCAGCGCCTCAACTGCGGCTTTGGATGCTGCATAATGCCCCATTAAAGGCGTGTGAATTGCGGCAGCCAGAGATGAGATCACCTGCAAGTAACCTTTGGTCTCGCGCAGGTAAGGAATGGCAGCGCGAATGGTGTTGAATGCACCATTTACATTCACCTGCATCACCGCGTCAAAGTCAGCAGGGTTCATGTGCTCAATCGAGCCCATTTTCAAGATTCCAGCGTTCACCACGACTACATCAATCCTGCCAAAGCGCTCTTTGCACTCTGCCATCGCAAGCTCAAGATCAGCAGGCTTGCACACATTGGCCTGGCAGCCAGCAATTCCCTCTCCGCCCAAAGTTTCAACTTGCGCAAACACCGCCTCAGCGTTCAAGTCCACAATAAAGGCTTTGCCCCCTTTGCTGATCACTTTTGCAGCCAAGCCCGCACCAAGACCCCGAGCGCCACCCGTAATAAACACCACTTTGTTTTTCATATTCAATTCCAGAATGTCAATCAAAGGTTTTCAATAAATTCGATACAATCTGCAGCAAAGCGGTCAGGCGCTTCCTCCATCGGAATGTGGCCCACCTCTCGGTACACCTTCAGTTCCGAGTGCGGAATATCCCGATTGAATCGGCCTGCCATTTCAATGCTCACCCATCGGTCGTCACCGCCCCACACAATCAATGTTTTGCACCGAATCTCAGGCAAACGTTCTGAGCCTAGTTCTCCGTCGGTGAACACACCGACCATATGCCCCACAGCGCTTCGGTTCGGTTTGTGCATGAACAGCTCCAGGTACCTTTCAAGCACTTCTTTTTTCAGTTTACTTTTGTCGCCATATACATCACGCACGGCCATTCGCAGCAAAAATGCGGGCACTGCGTGTCGCGTCAGCCAGGCAATTGGTTTGATCGTAAACAGGGTGATGTAAATCGGCAGCGGTTGTTGATATCCAACAGCATCAGAAATGATCAAGCCACGCACCCGCTCCGGGTGTCTTTGCGCCTGGTCCCAACTTAAAAAACCACCAAATGAATTGCCGATCATCACGCATTTTTTAATCTGCAACTCGTCCAGCACCGCATCTACAAACTGCTGATAGAAAGCCACGTCCATTTTCCGAACGCAGCCTTGTTGGTCGAGCGCAGGCCCAGTCAAACCGAATGGTGGTAAATCGAATCGAATAATCCTGAATTGTTTGCTCATCTGCGCACACACATCACTCCATGTGTGCAGGCTGGCAGCAAAGCCGTGAATCATGACCACATCAGGCCCACTCCCCTCAATACTCACATGCACTTTCAGCCCCATACAGTCCAGGAAAATAGATGTGGGCAAGGCATGTTTCTCGATTAGCGTCCTTCTGTCTGGGCCAGCCCATCCGAATTCATTCAGCAATCTGTTCACGCGATGTCTCCTGCGGTTTTCGTTCAATACAGTGTAGAAGCCACACGTGCTGCTCGAACTTGATTACAATCAACGGTAGTTGATATTTCCGGACAAATCCTGCTCCTATGCAAGCTCGCCGAACTGTTGCCAGTGTAAAAATTCTGAGTGAGCTAGGCGTAAGGCTTGGCTCTACCCGCAGCGCGCTTCTCATGGGTTCCTCGATTTTGCCGGCCCAGCTGGATGATCCCCATCTCGAAATCGATCCTGATCAAGAGTTGCAGGTGATCCACAATCTGGTGCGCCTGCATGGCAAAGTACCCGGGCTTGGGCTAATGGCCGGCGCTGAATATCACCTGACCACCTACGGTATTTGGGGCTATGCACTCATCACCAGCCCAACCTTCAGACAGGCCGTCGAACTCGGTTTGCGCTATCTCGATCTCACGTTTGCATTTTCAAAAGTCGAATTGGTGCTGGGCAACGGCCTGGCATCCATGATCCTGTCGGTCGATCATTTGCCCCCGGCAGTGCGTTCATTTGTGGCTGAGCGCGATTGCTCTGCCATTCAGGTTTTGCAGCGAGAATTGTTTGGCGTCAGCTTGCCTTTGCGCGTTGTTGAATTCGCATTTGCACCCAATGCGCCCATGGCTCAATACGAAGCCATGTTTGGCTGCATTCCGCAGTTCAATGCCGCAGTTAACAGGGCCACATTCGACGATCAGTGGCTTAATTTGCCTTTGCCCAAAGCCAACGAGCACAGTGCCCGTTTCTGCGAGACTCAGCTTGAGAATCTGCTGTCACGCCGAATGCAGCGGGGCGGCGTGTCCGCCTGGTTGCGCAACAAATTGCTGGCTGACTTGTCGTCTTCCCCGAGCCTCGCGCAAATAGCCACCGATCACTTCATGACAGAGCGCACCTTGCGAAGGCGTCTGACCGACGAGGGTACCAGCTATCGCGATCTGCTGGCCGAAGTTCGTCAAACCATGGCCGAGGAACTGCTCAGCTCTACAGGGCTCAGTGTGTCTGAGGTTTCTGCCCGGCTCGGCTACTCGTCGCCCTCAGCCTTTATCCATGCTTTTCAGAAATGGCACAATTGTTCACCTCGCCAGTTTCTGGATGCTCGATCGAAGCAGATAGAGCGCCACCAGTCCGGGAATGGCAGCCACGGTTGAGAACACAAAAAAGTCGCTCCATCCATAGGCCGCCACCACATACCCGGCAGGGGCAGCCAGGTAAACCCGTCCCATAGCCGCTAACGATGAAAGCAAAGCGTATTGTGTTGCTGAGAATTCCTTGCTGCACAGGCTGGTCAACAAGCCAACAAAAGCAGCGGTTCCCATACCCCCACACAGGTTCTCAACAAATACGGCACTGCCCATGGCCCAAATATTCGGTTCGATGAGCGACAACGCCCAAAATGACAAATTTGAAACCGCCTGAAATATTCCAAACAACATCAGCGAGCCATAGAGACCCATCCGTGTCATCAATGCGCCCCCCAGAAATGCGCCCAACAGTGTGGCGATCAGGCTCACCGTCTTGTTCACGGCACCCACTTCGGTCAATGTAAAACCCAATCCCTTGAGCAGAAATGCAGTGGTCAATGAACCCGCAAACGCATCTCCCACCTTGTAAAGCACAATCAACAGCAAAATCCAGATCGCCGCTTCTTTGCTCATGAAGTTGCCTGTCGACTCCCTCACAATGTCAAACAGTTTTCTTTTCGAAGCTCGCCTGGCCAGGTCCTCGGGTGTGTCGGCGGTGGGGCTTAAAGCAGTTATCACAGCGCAGGCGGCAATCAGCCCCGCCATCAACAGGTAGGTGCCAGTCCAGCCCAGGTACTCGCCAGCCAGTATCAATGCCAGTCCGCCTGAAACCAACATGGCTACCCGATAACCTGTTACGTAGTAAGCAGCGCCAAGACCGCGTTCAGGAGCGGGAAGCAGGTCCGTGCGGTAGGCATCAATCGCCATGTCCTGCGTCGATGAACAAAAGGCAATGGCCACGGCAACTGCAGCCACTGTCCAGGCAGAATGTGCGTCCACAAATGCCATGGCGGCAATCAGGCCGGCACAGGCCAATTGCATCAGCGCAATCCAGCCACGCCTTTGGTCAAAAAACCCAGGCTTCAAGTAATCGAGAAAGGGCGACCACAAAAATTTGTAGGTGTAAGGAAATCCCACCACCGCGTACAAACCGATGGTTTTAATGTCCACATTCTCGACTGCCAGCCAGGCTTGAAGGGTGCTTCCTGTCAGGGCCAGGGGTAGTCCACTCGAAAAACCAAGAATTAATATACAAATAAGACGGAAAGGGGGCATGGGGTGTTGACGTTGTTTAAAAAAGCATCCATAATCCGGGGTTCTCTTTTGGAGAGATGCCCGAGTGGCTAAAGGGGGCAGACTGTAAATCTGTTGGCTTACGCCTACGTTGGTTCGAATCCAACTCTCTCCACCAAGAATTCAAGCAGTTTAACCGAGTGCGCCCTTGAAAAGGGGCGTGCAAGGTGTGCGGGTGTAGCTCAATGGTAGAGCTGAAGCCTTCCAAGCTTAAGACGAGGGTTCGATTCCCTTCACCCGCTCCAGGCTTTAATAGAAAGTTGCTCATGTGGCTCAGTGGTAGAGCACTCCCTTGGTAAGGGAGAGGTCGGCAGTTCGATCCTGCCCATGAGCACCATACCGTTATAACCGCACTCCTTTGTTGGGTGCCCGCACCGAGGTCGTCATGGCAAAAGAAAAGTTTGAGCGT